>JACZTB010000060.1 GCA_022573895.1 Nitrososphaerota archaeon | reverse complement strand
AACGGGTTTTGGCTAACTCCTTTGTCTCTTCTAATTCAGCAATAAGAACTGTTTTGTTAGATTTAATCAATATGGAACCAGCATGTTTGTAAACGGTATTATCATCAGATGCTTTTTTTAGTTCTTCCAGTGCTTTGTCGGCTTCAATCTGTTCCATTTCTAATTGCTGTTTTTGTAAATGAATTGATTGAAGACTTTGTTGTGATTGTTGCATTTTCATTAATTGTTCTTGTAACCAAGGTGGAATCTGTTGCCCAGAAGACATGATGAGTAAGAGATTAGAGTTTTCTTATATCTTTACCGAAAGGAGTCACTATTGTCCAATTTTGGGATTCAAAGGGAGATCCGATATTTCATTCCTGAAAATGTATTGAATCTCATAGGATTTGATACACCTTTGTATTGTATCATAAAATTTCCTAAACCATAATGTTCTAGTGGATTATTAAGTTCAAAGATTAGTGAAATAATATTGTCTTAACTTTTTACTCTAATTTTAGGTCTGGATCTAGAGGGACCTGGTACGTTATTTGGTCTTATTTTGGACCCGTTTACAGTTCGTATCAAATGTTAATTTGAAAATAAAAAATCGGTATTAAAACAAGAAATTTAGTTTTAATTGCATACCAAAACCTTCTTTGCTATCCCTGGTGGGATTCCTTTTCCTTTATTGAGAAATTTCTGGACTTTTAAATTCCATTTTTCACATTTTTTATCAAAATGTTTTGTCTTGAGTTCATCATGAATTATAATCTCAGGTGTATCAACTTCCGGTGTATCAACTTCGGGCGGTATCGTTTCTTCATCTGTGTTATTCTCATCCATTGGAGGTTGTTCAGACTCAGAACGGGGTAGCTTTCCAAATTCGTCAAATTGCACTTGGGTTTCTGCATCTGCAAAACCAAACTGTATGTTAAGATTCTTGTTTACTTCAATTATTTCTGTCTGTGTAGTTGCAGCTTTTTGAAAATAAGCTTGTCTTGCTTCTTCTAGACTTCCACCACTATCCAGTACTGCCTTCATCGCCTCCCGTCCAGCTTGTACCTTTTGTTGTTGGTAGTTGAACTGTCCCCAGAAAACATCGTGTACTGTGGAATCTATTCCTATTAGAAAACTTTCAAAAGCGGCTTTAGGTGTAAATTCCGCATAGTCATTATTCATTCTATCCAAATCATTTTGAAGTAGTTGTTGGGCAATTAGCCTTTGTTCATCCAAATACCTTTGATATTCTTCAGCCTGTCTTTGTTTTTCCTGTAGTTCTGCCATCCTTTGTTTTGCAAGTTCTATATTTTGAAGAATTTGTGAAGCCAATGGGCTGTTAATTAATTCATCGCCTGTCAATACTGTAAAATCATACTCAGGGTCTTCAGATTCTGCCGTTGCATAATTAACAGAAATGGTAAGAGATATGGTCAATATAGCTAGAAATGAAAAAGAGACGGATGATGATCTTTTGTTTTTGCCCACTGGATGAAAAAACTCTAAAAATTATTTAGTTAAATCGTATAAACAGGTAGCAAACTTTAATTGAAAGCCTCAAAAAATATGCCTTCTATCTTATAGTTCGTATCAAATGAAAATTTGGCAGTTTCATTAAATAGCTAATTGAAAAGTTATAATTTAGAGGTTTATTGGGATGAAAATACTATTCATTATCTCTCTAACTCTAATTATTAGCTCAATTCCTATTCTTGTGTTTGCTCAAGAAGATGAAATGGGTTTAAGTGAATCAGATAAAATGCTTGGAGAACAAGCAGAAGAATTAGAAAAGGAAAGATTAGCCCAATACCCTGAACCATCACTAAGTTTTCAAAGTGTAGAATGTCCTCCAGGAAGTTTTGAAAAAGCATTTTCAGCTGGAGCGATAGTTTGCATTAATGAGGCTACTGGTAAGGCATTAAAACCAGGAGAACTTACTGGTGAACAACAAGGCACATACGTTACAGCAGGTATTATTATCGCAATAATTGCAACAGGTATTGGAATTGCTATTAGTAGAAGAAAAAGCCTCCCGTTTAGGCGACAAAAAGGACAATAACTAACGTTATGATACGAGTTGGTTTGGTGGAAATCTTTTATTTTGCTAAGTAAAGAATATTCATTATGCCGAGTCTGTATATTTTGTATAATTTCTGCATAACTTGTAAAATTAAGTATCCAAAGTCCATTACACGATGTTCAGAATGTGGTAAAAAGATTAGAACAAAACCAAATACAACTTGGAAGGAAAGAACTAGGATGAAATTTCAATGCTCTAGTTGTGGACACATTTATGGAGAATGTGCTTGTTTGTGTTGCCGAGCTGATGAAGAAGATCCTGAATGATACTTTGCATAAAGTGTTGACAGTTCGTATCAAATGTAAATGATTTATTTGCATTTTTTCTTGTGTTTTCGCAATTCATCTAATGAATTAAATACGGTCCCACATAATCGACACTTTTCATTCAGCTTTTTGTGTGCCTTTTCATGATGTTTTCTTAATCTTTCTGGATCATGAAGGTCAGTTCCACATTCTTTGCATTTTGTCTCAGACTGACTTTGGCCATGCCCAAAAAATCGCATGTATTAGTTAGGTATTGATTCTATTTATCAAGATTCGAAGTTATCAGTGATGAACAGTTCATAACAAATGTAGATTAACAGTTCGTATCAAATGTAATTTTAAATAAAAAATTGGTATTGTTATTCAAATCTTAAACTTGCTAAGGTATCCAGAATAACCTTGATTTGTTCCATAATGACTTGCTGAAAGTCATCTAGTTTTTGTTGGAGTTTTTCTATCTCTTGGCGTAGTTGTTGGTTCTCTTGTTGCAATCTTTCAAGTTCAGCCAGAACTGAATCTTCAACATCACTAGTGTCTAGTTCAGATAAAATGCCTTCAGGTGTGACTTCACTAGAACCACTTCCCTCAAATGTTTCAGTTTCTTCCTCAATTTCTAAGTCTAGATTATTTTGTATCTGTTCTGTTGTGAGTTGTGTATTAGCAACAATAGCATCTAGTATGTCTTCTCTATCAGTAGAATCCAACACAAATCTAAGCTCAACCTCTACATCAGAAATACCATCTTCTATCTCAACTTCTACTTCGAATTTTTCTTTCAGCACATCATCGTCTCCTTCCTCTATTGTGAGTGCTGCATCGGCTTGTTCTCTAGTCAAAGAAAACTCTTCGATTATCTCATCTGTTAAAGAATCGATATCAGTCGTACCAGAAGAAAATTTGAGTTTGACTTTGACCTCTGTTTGATCACCAAGAGTTTCTGCTCTTATTTTTAGCTCTGGTGTTTCAGTGTTGACAACAATTGATTCAGCTTCGTCAACTCCCTTGATTTCTACTTCCATAACTTCTTCAATGATGTCTCGTGGTATGCCTGTTCTAACCTCTATTACTCGAATGATTTCTTCTAAATCCGTTGTTCCTAGCTTGAACTCGAATTTATCATCATCAATCTCTACTTCGATTTCAGCTGATCCATCTCTTATCTCAATTTCTATCTCAATATCTTCATCATCTGCAAATGCAATTTGTTGAGGTGTGATGATACCTACCGCTAGAACTGCAAAGACCGCCAGTAATGATATCCACTGTGTAGTGCTCAATGAATGAGATGGGTCCAGTTTATAATATAACATAAGGGAAGAAATTCATCGCAAGTTTTATTTGCAAACACAGCAAAATTGTAAAGTTTTCATTGCTCTTTGTCACGTGATTTTGCAACAAAAGTGTCTGTCCATTTCTGACCATGGTCTTGAAAGTCTTGGCAGTCACAACCAGGAACTAGACACTTGTGAGGACTTTGGAGTTCATGCATTATATCGCTGTGAGGTTGATAGGAATATTCAGGACTGCATTTACAAATTGCCAAATCATTCACCTAATGTTTTTCTAGTTTTATTCTAGCATCAGGCTGGAACTTGTGCCAAAACGCACCCAAAATGAACGCTATTGCTATCCAGAATATGCTTACTGCAATGACTGACATTGCTCTAAATCCATTTACCAAATCCATTGGTGCAGTTACTTCATCTGGGTTTGGTGGCATTAATGCAAACACTATACCAATGAAAACTGCATAACCAATAAACGCTGCAATCTTTTTCCCAGCATGAAGCTTTTTGTACAGTCTGTAGAATCCAACTGCACCAAAGCCAGAGATTGCAATAAAGCTCAGATACAAAACTGACCTTAGTACAACCGTATCAGGATCTCCGACTGTTGGTGGATTTGCAGGATATTTCAAAAATGGAATGAAATAGATTGTAAACCACATTATTCCTGCAAGAACAAATGTTTTCTTTAGATCATTTCCTGCAGGTAATGCATTTCTAGAATAAGCATACACTATACCAAACAACGCACCTACTGATGTTCCCAATATTGCACCAGCTAGTACCTGTCCGCCCTTTTGCCAGTATCTGTAAGACTCGTATTGTACCCAAAACTCTGGGGTGTCTTCTTCTTCACCAGATGCGAAGAGATTTTGATTTTCAATTCCAATGGCTTCATCCAAATAAGGTTCTACTATAGCTAGATTCGCAAGACCATGAATTGCTCCTGCTAAACATCCTGAAGTCAAAACTATTGCAATGAATAAAGCTGTTTTCATGTTATTGTACACCTAATGACAGGGAAATCCTGCTGCATGTCGCATGTCATGAGTTAATTCATGAATGTATAGATCCTCAAAGGCTTGTTCTCCTAAAACTACACTGAACAGATGTCCTTGATCATAACCAACAAAAAACAAACCAAATGCGAAAATTATAGCTAAAACTGCAACTGCATAAACTGGAACGCCTGATTTTGAAATTGTAATCTCGCTTGAGCTTGACACAAAAACCCGAATCTTTGTTAATATATTTAAATTGTTGGATGGTTTATCCAACACATAAATAGACTGAAAGATCATAACTTTGTAGTCAATTGCATAACGTAATCAGAACTCTGACTAAAGTGGCAGACAGATATGCCCCCAGCCGAATGCTTTCTTTTGATATTGCTCATGTATTCAAAGCATTCCAACTCATGGAAGAATATGGTAGGATAAGCAGAGCTTTACTGCTAGAGGAGATGAATCTTGGTGAGGGTTCCATCAAAACATTGGTTAAACATTTGAAAATGCATGAATTGGTTGAAACATCTAATAGGGGAATGTGGATGTCAGATAAGGGTAGAAGATTCTATTCAAAATTAGCTGAGGCAATTCCTAATGAAATGAATATTCCAAAATGTTCTATTGGTCTTGGAAAATACAATCACGTAATTTTGCTAAAGGAGTTAGAATCTGAAATTGGATCAGGGATTGAGCAAAGAGATGCTGCAATCAAAATGGGTGCAGCTGGTGCTAGTACTTTCATATACAAAGAAGGAAAGTTTTTCATGCCTGGAAGAAATCAAGATTCACTCAGGGCAGATTCAGAGATCCGTAAATCAATTGTGGAAACAATGCATCCTGAGGACAAGGATGTGATTATCATAGTAAGTGCAGAAAACAAAAAAGTTGCTGAATTTGCAGCAAAAAACACTGCATTACAAACAGTTGCAAATCATCACAAACACATTTGAAGCATTAGCTACAGTTCGTATCAAATGTTAACTAAAAACAATAAAGCCTTTTTGAACTAAATATGCTATTGCAGTTTCTAGTTCTTCATCTGTAATTAAATTCTCATTATGCCACAAAAACAATTTGCCTGTCCATAAATCTAACATATCATAACATGTAATGGCTCCTTTC
>JACZTB010000027.1 GCA_022573895.1 Nitrososphaerota archaeon | reverse complement strand
ACATTTGATACGAACTGTTAACTGTAATTGTTACTGAATTTTCTAGATTGACTAAAGCAAGACGAAAGTATGATTTGTTAGTACAAGTTTTGGGTTATAACCTATAATAATCTCAGACAGTTATCTATCTGTTTGAATAAAAGTAAAATCAATGAACAGTCGAATTGTCCAGTTTGTGAGCATGTAATCTCGTGGCACAGAAAAACCACGTCAGGCAGAATATGTGATTTTCTAGGATGTTCATGTGTACTTAAAAATTAGAACATGTTTTAATATTTCAAGGACGTAATTTACTGTAACGAGGAGATGCTGTCAATCGTAGAACTGAGTGGCAGAGGGTAATGGATTAGTTTTGTAGAACAACTTGTTCAACATTAACTAATATCATAATACAAAATACAAAAAATTTTCATTTAATGATTTATCCAAATTATAACCAAATCATTTTAGCTTCCAAAAAATAATTCTAAAAAAATAAAAAAGGGAAAGGAGAGAAAATTTTTAATTATTCTCTAACCTTTTATTGTGCTCTACCTATGTTTACTGGATCTGGGCTTCCTTCAGGCGTGCTGCAGAGGCTGGCTCCACATACTATGTCATCAGTTGCTGATCCATAGGATTTTGGTGATATGGTGCCTGGGCTTCCCTCAGCTTTTTGTGCAAATGCATCATCAACAAGTTCTGGTGCTAATGCTACCATTGCTAGAGGTAAGATTGCAAACAATCCAATGTATTTCATTTTTTGATTCATGCATGCAAATTAATTTTCTTGTTTATAGTAAAATTGCCGATTTATAACCAAGTTATAACCAGATCTTACAAAAATAATTTTGCATGATTTGTTTTGTCTAAATTAAGTTTATAGACTTCGTTTTCTTTTAGAATAAAAATTTCATCATGACTTTCGAATAGTTTAAACATTTCAGTGAAATCAAAACTGTTTAACTTTCTCATGTCATATGGACAAAACACAACACCACCAATTTTTTTAGTGTTGTATATTTTTTCAACCTCATTTGCTTTATGAAGTGAATGATTATGTGCAATGTCTTCAGTCATGAATCCGATAAAGCATGTTTGTTTACCATTTGTAATCTTTTCAAGATGATCAAAAACCTTAGATGCATATTTTTCTGGCTTCTTTATTCCTTGTGTATAGGGTGAAACAGTAACATCAAACCAACCCTGTTTTTTCAAAAACTTTACTCCAATATGAGATTGAGAACCACATGTAACATGCATCCATCCGTCATTATCTAACTCGTTTACCTTTCGAATAAAATTTAGTAATGACTTGTCATCTGAATACAATACTAGATAATGTTTAGTAGGAATCTCTTTTTTATTTTTTAGCCATTCTTCAAATGCATTCTCAAGAATAGATGCAGGTGAAATTCCTTCTTTTCTGGCTTGATCGTCTAATTCATTATGAAGTTTTTCATTAAATCCTCTAACATAGAGTACTTTTGACATCACAGATCATTAAATATACTGATATATAAAATGCTTGCATGCTTGCAATTAGGCTAAACCGTTATATGTGCTTGCATGATTGCAATATTGATTAAAAATGAGAGCAATAACCGTAAAATCACTCGAAACCAAAACTCACCCAGAAACTAAGAGACTCTTCTGGTTTGTCTTTGTAGCAACAAGAGGTGGGATGAATCGAATTAGAATTATTTCACGTCTTAGAAACGTGCCATCTAATACACATAGACTTGCAAAAGAGCTAGGTTTAGACTACAAGGCAGTACAACATCACTTGAAAAATCTTGAACAAAATAATCTTGTGACCAAAGTTGGAAATAATTACGGTGCTACATATTTTCCATCAGTGTTATTTGAAGATGGTGAAACTCTCTTTGATGAAATTATTGTTAAATTGAAAAAGTGAGTGACAAAAAATGATAAAAATAGAAAACTTGGTAACACAAAAATTTTCTGTTAAAAAAAGTAAATTTCTTAATTTGGTTATGGCAGGGCTTTTGGGCACTCTTGCCTTTTACGTAGCAGCTTATGTTGATATGGCAGTTACTGGTGTACCACTTGATATTACAGTTGTACTAGGAATGTTAGTTGCTGGGGAACATGAGTCAGCTCAAATTATTGGACATGTTTTTCATATTGGTAACGGTATAGGCTTGACATTATTCTTTGGTTATGTTTTCTTACCAATTTCAACAAGAGTAATGAAAAGAAGAATTTGGCTTCATGGAATTATTTTTGGGATAATTGTAACAGTTACAGCTGTCTGGTTTGGTATGTTACCAGCTTTAGGTGCAGGTATTGCAGGACTAAACATTGCTCCAGAAGTTCCAGCAATGACTATGTTCCGACATGTTGTGTTTGGAGTAGTTATTGGATTAGTTGTAAAGAGTAAACAGGTTATTTTCTATGCGAATTGATTGTTGTCGAAATTGTGGAAATCAATTAACAATTATTAAATTTTGTGAGGATTGTGATCAACCATTACGCTATCTGTGTGTTCATTGTAGACATTTTGTAGATGATCCTATACATCTTCATGGAAATATTTTGATGAATTAATTTGGTTACAAATTGGTAAAATGGCTTTAAGCAGTATTAAGGTGAAATGAATTATGCAACAAATAGAAAAACAATACGAAGAATTTGTAACTGAATTTGGAAAGAAGCTAGGCAAAGTAGATGTATCATTTGCCCTTCAGACTATGTATCTTCAAAGAAAAATTCCAGATAGTTTACCAAAAGTAGAGTTACAAGTATGTTATAAACCAGGCACGGATCTTGAACAAAAGCGAGTGGAACTTGATAATTACTTTGCTTGTATTTCAACTACATATTTTAGAAAACAGAATGGAGCACCTGATTGTGAAAACACACTTGGAGTGGAATGCCTGACTGATCTAGATACAGTTTACAAAATATCACTAGATTCTGATATAATTTCTATTCATGGAAAAGCATCGCTAGGTTCCTACTAGAGATTGTTATCAAATTCTTTTTTTGGTGATAAAATGAAAAGAAAATTTGAATTTATTTTAAAGAATAAAAATAAAACAATACATGAAAATTTAAACGAACATGAAAAAGTTGAATGTCCTATTTGTAACCGTGAAATACAACCCTATTGGGAACCACATTACAATGGAGTTCGAGCAACTTGTGAAATATGCGAAATAAACTGGGCGGAGTCTTGATAGTAATATGAAACTAGGTAAAGGAGGTGAAATGTAATATGGCGTTATATGGAATTTACGGAAGACATGAAATTGATCAGTGTCCCTGGAACAACAAAGAGAGAGCAAAAGAAGTAGTAGAAATCGCTAACAGTGACTTTGCATCCATGCTTCCAAACTACAAAATTCACAACATTATAGGACAATATCACTCTGGACTAGAACATACATTCCTTTGGATACTTGATGCAGAGGATCCACATCTAATTCAGCAATTTGCAGTAGATGCTGGAATGGCAAAGTTCAATGAAGTCAAGATTGTTCCAATTACCGAATTTAAAGACGTAGTAGCTGGAGCAAAAAAAATACACGGGTTATAGGAAATTCAAATCCTGACCTCTTTTTCTTTTTTTATTTTATCTAACATACATTACATAAATTGGAAGCAATTTGGATAAACGGTTTTAATTCAAATTTACATGTTGTTAGATATGAAAAAAGCTAGCGAATTAGAATGCCCCTTTTGTCATGAAGGAGAAATGAGAGAAGATAGTTGTGGCTGTTTCACATGTAGAACATGTCATAGAGTAGAAGGAACAAATTGTAATATTAGCGGATGTCAGAACGCTCGCTTTTCAACTTGTACCTAGATGTATATGATAAATAATGTGGTTGTTGAATGTTAGGCGTGTCCAAAGTAATTCAACATAGAAGATCAGAATTAATCTTAACCATTATTGTAATTATTCTAAGTGGGGCTTCTGCAAGCTTGGTAATTTTTGCTCCTCTAGACATCATTTCCTATGCAACATTTAGAGACGTTGCAATCATTCCTTCAATAATTGCAATTTTTGCAATAGGGATTTTAGTACGTTCAAAATTTCCACGTCTTACAAATAGATTATTCATAGGAATGGCAGCTGGTGCAGTTGCATCGTTTGCACTAGAAGCAATTAGGATTCCAGGTTACATGTTTGCAAAATGGATTCCAATGGACAGTATGATTTCACTTCCTGGTTTACTGCTAACTGAAAAAATTACTGCACTAGGTGAAATAAAACAAGTAATAATGCAGTCAGGGGTTCCAATGAATTTGTATCATGCACCCCTTGATGCGTTTATGGCAGGAGGCCTTTGGCATTTCTGGAATGGTGCTACATTTGGCATAGTCTATGCTTTGTTAATTGGGAAAGGAAAGTGGTGGTATGGACTAATCTGGGCGTTTATCATAGAGATTGGAATGATGCTTGCACCATATTTGATCATTATGAAGGGACCATTTGGAATAGAACACATGGATGGTTACAATATTTTTGTAATTACATTAATTGCTCATTTAGCATTTGGTGCAGTGCTTGGTATTTTAGTACAGAAATGGAAAAAAGATTATGAACCAACAACTACTAAAAATGATGATAAAGTAATGTTTCAAGTAAAATGTGCTGATTGCGGTTGCCTTCCTGAAGAGTGTAAGATTAGTCCATCTACAAAAGAATGTCCTAACTGTTCATGGGATGAGTGTTGTTGTTGGGCAACAATAGTGAATAGGTAGAGGTTCTGAGGATGGTAAGTCAACCAATATGGATTGGAATTGTAATTGGTGTATTCTTTGTAGGAGCTGGTTTGAGTTATGCTCATTTTGCAAATACGTATGATCCAATGTCTATGAAATTTCAGAATCAAGAATTATTTGATCAAATGATATCTCAAAATCCTAAGATGACGGGGAATTGGATGGAAACGATGATGCAAGATACACAGTTCCATGATCAGGTGATGGAATACATGGCGAAAAATCCAGAACAGATGAACCAATGGATGATACATGATCCAAAACACGTCGAAGAAATGTCCACTGCGATGAGAGAAAATCATGGCTTTATGATGGAAATGATGTCAGTTATTTTGAATGATCCTGATTTAAGATTACAAATTATTGGACACATGCCTGAAAATCAAGAGGTGATGGAGATGATAAAAAACATGATTGGTTCTAGTGGAATGATGAACAGTTCTACGATGTCAGGTATGCAATTCAACACTGATGTTCCTCTTACAATACCAATGATTGATGGTTATTACAATGGAGAGAAGGTTTACTTCATCCACACAGAAATTTCTGATAAAGATATTGCAGATATGATGACTACCATGGTTAACTTTCCAACCCTATATGTTCCAGATTTAGATAATATTTCCCCAGATGATCTAGGCAAAGTGTACATCTTTACAAATGGTATTACTGGTTCTGGACCATACGGTGGTGGCCCCTTCTTTTTCCAGATTGATATTTTTGATTCAGTTCCAGGAATGGACGAGTATAATCAATTTAGAGTACCACAACTTGTTACATGGAATGAAGATTCTAATCCAATACTACTAACTTCTATTGAAGATCTTTTTGAAGCTGAAGCAAATGGTGAATTATCAATAGAATCAACAGATTTTGTTGTAAATGCTCCTATAATTGTCTGGACTTCTGATGGAACAACACAAACTGCATCTATGATTCAAAATATGTTTGAAAGCATGTCAGGAATTGAAGGGGAATTAACTTTTGTTGATGAGGATAATTACATTGCAATCTTCAAGCTACATTCTGAAAAAGGAATGGGTATGATGGGAATGAATCCATAAATTATACAAGAATTGGTATGATTTAGACCCAAAAGATACAAAAAAACTAGTAGTTTTACCAGCGTTTCTTGATTTGAATTTAAAATTGGGGCTGCTTTAGTTAACAAATTGGCAGGTTGCTTGTTATTCTACTGAGTCCAAAATTATCACTAAACACATTCAAGTCTTATTGGATTCGAGGCAATAAATATAGAAAGACTGCAAAACACGTTATGCCTTATGAATTAGATGATACCGATATTGCAATTATCAAATCATTAATGAAAGATGGAAGAAAATCATTTAGAGCAATATCAAGAGAACTAAAAATTAGCACTCCCACAGTTAAAGCAAGATATGACCGACTTGTTAACATAGGTTTGATAAAATCAGTAAGACCTGAGCTTGATATATCAAAAATAGCTAAAAAAACCAAAGACAAGTTTTCTAAAGATATAATCCAAAATATCAAAGAGCAGAAAAAACACTTTCATGTAAAACTAGATAATCTGAAAGTAAAGATGAAATGTGAATTTTGTGAAGGCCCAATCAATGGCAAACCTACAGTGTTAAAGTTTGCAAATCTTGAGAGATTTTTCTGCTGTAGGTCGTGTAGAAATGATTACAAAGAAAAGTATGGTGGACGAATACAATCGTTGATTGAACAACACAAAGAACAAAAAAAAAATAAGAGATTAGTGGCATGAAGGTTCTCTACCTTCATTCATTGCTTTTTTCATCATACGATACATTATCGCATATGATACAATGAACCCAGTAGTCAAGACGATTGCTAGTCCTAACCAGAACATTGCACTAAACAATGCAACTCCAATGAATCCAGGTATTAGAAATGCCATAGTGTTTTCAGCAGTTTCCATTGATGCTATGCTTGCAGTATCTCCTGCGAATGCTACCTTTACTGCTTTTTTTAATGAAACAGTTCTTAGCATTGGAATTATAGTAAATGCATAACCAGTGGCAAAAGCCAAACCAACAGCCAGAATAAGTGTTGAGACCACATCCCAACCCAGAGAGTAACCTATTGCAGCCCCTAACCCTTCACCAATATTGCATCCAATCAAACATCTTAGAGCATGCTTTGCTGTCTCTTTTCGCAAATTCATAGATTTATTCCCATGATTTGCATGTGTTGATTTATGTGATTTTTCCATGAATCATTTACTGTTATGATATAGTTATAGACTGGAGTTTACAATTGTAAAGTTTTACGCTGGACGTTGATATTTGATACGAACTGTTAATGATCAATTATTTCGGATTGTGACATTTACAATTGCACTTTTCATTAATTGGATAAGGCACATGAGAAGACTCGACAGGAGGAAACCTAACCTGATGATTTTGTGCACAATCGTTGCAATACTCCATTATTCCTAAACCTCAATTATCTGTAAAAAGAATTATGAATGATTTTATCCTGAAAATTCTTAAAATTACATTTGATACGAACTGTTACAATAAACTAACCAATACTTCATCTAACATGTATTAGATGAGTAATTTCATGCGTAGCCAACTTTCACTCAACAATTTTTGGTCTGTCAGCCATTTTAGCTGGCAAATTGATCGGTTGCTGGTTAGTTTCTTTATGCCCATTCTTAATTATTTAGTAAAAAATCTAATCCTATCAAGGTAGTTTTGATATTTGTAAATGGCATCCGAAATAGGTATGGTTTTTGTCTGGTGTGAGTATTTATGATAATGAAATCAGGATCAGAGTCAAAAGACATGATTTTTTTTTAAATCAATTTTTGTCATTTTCCCATATGAATCTGATACATAGTAAAATCTTTTATTTGTAATAATATATTTTCTAGTTGATTTTTGAACAAAAATAATAATAAAAGAAAGTCGACATACCAAGATAGTCATCCTTGAGAGTGCATTGGAACGATCTTATTTTGATTATGTTGGCGACTTTCTCCAGTTTCTATATATGAATGAAATTAATAAGTAAATCTACTCAATACGATCAAATTTTAAAGCTGATAAATATGACAATCCGATCTTTATTATTTTAGCAGATCTATTATTCATTATACTATAAAAGATATTTGAGAAGTTTGAAGAAATGTTTTCATTGTGGAATAGATTTTGAAGGAGGGATTCAGGATTTTTGTTCGAAGTTATGTATTAAACTACATTTTGATGGAAGAGTACGAGAAGCAGTTGACAATGATGATTCCCATACAAAAAAACTAATCTGAATCTCCAACAAACAAACTCTCGATTATAACGTGGATTAGAGGGATTTTTTACGTATGAAAAGGGGGCTTCAATTTTTATAGATAATCTGTAATCTCTTTTGCAAATTCTTTCAACTGTAATTCAACTTGACTAATAATCAAAAAGAATATTTTTATTCGTAGCCAACTTTCACTAGACGACCATTGGTCTGTCAGCCATTTTAGCTGGCAAATTGATGGGTTACTGGTTAGTATCCTTTTGTTTTAAATCCAATAATTTATTCTAATTACTAACCAACTTTCATTCGCCGATACTTGGTCTGTTATACAAGAGTCTCGAACTAAAACATAAAGACCCTTTGACGGATTTGAAATTATTTTTTGGAAAGAATGAGAATTGATAGCTTTCATAGTAAAGTCTATTGATATTTCTGAATTAATCAAGAAAGAAGTAGAAAAACAAGTTAAAGACGAATTATCTAAATCTAAAAATTAATTATTTTTTCATAAAATGAGGGTGTGTTTTTTCCAATTCCTCAATATACAGAGTCTGAATTTTATGTTCAGCAATATTTGATCTAAAAATTTCTTTAAATACTAACAGAAAATCCTCATTGCTATTTTTTTCTAGTTGTTCTCTTTCTTCTATTAGATATTTGTCTCGTATTTTCTTAAAATCTTCTCGATTTTGATTTAAACTAATTTTTAATTCATCTAGCTTTTCATATGACACAATAATGATATTTAGTGATTATCTATGTTAAACATTTAGAGAAATGGTTAGATAGTTAAGTTCATAGAAACTACTGCACGAGTTATGTCAGTTTTACTAAGAATTCCACAAAGAGTTCCATCACTTTCCAAATTCAAATTACATTTTTAGATAAATCTGAAAACTTTAAAAAAATTTTCTCTTGATTATCAAGAATTGATTTCATCTTTTGGTGGTAATCTTCTGGCCTTTGACGATATAGTTTTATAAATTCTGAATTTGAGCTAAAAAACCCCTTAACTATAACAATAAACTTGTTTTGGATTTCAATTTCTTTTTTCAATTTTTCTATGATTTTATCTTGATTAGTTTCTGACATTTATCTCTCCTTCATAACTTCATGAAACTTTGAAAAAAGTTTGTCTTGGTGGGCTAATATTTCTTTGAGCTTTTCGTCGTGTTCTTCTTCAGTATTTCTGTACATTTTTAAAAAATCAGATAGATAAGATCCAAAAAATTCTTTTAACCCATTTATTATATTCTTGTTTAACTCTATCTTTTGTGTAAGTTGATTGATCAGTTCCTCTTTGTTTTCATCTGACATTATTATTTCTACCACATTATTACAGTACGTTCTAAATGAAATATTTGGCGGTCTTGAAACAACCATAAATAATTTCAATGACAAAGTCTTGGTTTCAAAGTCCTTGCCAAATAACAAAATCATAATCCTGTTTTTACCAAAAAATGTAAATCTAGAAAAGGTTAGTCAAGCGTTACATTCGTTATGAACTGTTAACAAATCCCTTTCTTTTTTTTAAGTTATACAGATATTTGAACAAAGGAAAGGCTCCAACTGGTACTAGGAAGACCCAACCAAAAACAAATGGCGATTCAAGGAATAATAACAAAACCAACGCCACAACACCAACCAACGAAATTAGAATACTTGTTGTACTAAACTTCATTTCTTAACCCCTTTTCTTTTTTATTCATATTAACATTTGATACGAACTGAAAACAATTAATTTCGTGCCTAAATGGTACCAATACAATCACCAAAAACCTTCTAATCCTGCCGAACCCATTCCGATTAACTACATCTCTTTTTATCCACAAAATGGTATCTGATTCCTCGTTGAGTGAAATCTGAAAAGAGCAGATTTAGTGAACAAATTGGCGGGTTGTTGGTTAGTTCTACTGTGTCCACTTTGTTCAACAATAATGGTTCAAGGTATATACGATAAATAATGTGGTTGTTGAATGTTTGATGTGTCCAAAATAATTCAACTTAGAAGATCAGAGTTGGGACTAACAATTATTGTAATTATTCTTAGTGGAGCATCAGCTAGCTTGGTAATTTTACCTCCTTTGGGAATTATTCCATATGCAACATTTCGTGATGTTGCAATAATTCCTTCAGTGATTGCAATTTTTGCGATTGGAATATTATCACGTTCAAAATTTCCACGACTCTCAAATAGATTATTCATAGGAATGGCAGCAGGTGCTATTGCATCATTTGCACTAGAAGCAATTCGTATCCCAGGTTACATGTTTGCAAAATGGATTCCAATGGATAGTATGATTTCTCTTCCAGGATTATTATTAACTGAAAAAATTACTTCATTATCTGAAGTCAAACAGACAATAATGCAGTCAGGTGTTCCAATGAATTTGTATTATGCACCACTTGATGCATTTATTGCTGGAGGTCTCTGGCACTTTTGGAACGGAGCTACGTTTGGAATTATCTATGCTCTATTAATTGGAAAAGGAAAGTGGTGGTATGGCATGATCTGGGCATTTATCATAGAGATTGGAATGATGCTTGCACCATATTTGATCATTATGAAAGGACCATTTGGAATAGAACACATGGATGGTTACAATATTTTTGTAGTTACATTAATTGCTCATTTAGCATTTGGTGCTGTACTTGGAATTATAGTACAAAAATGGAAGAAAGGTTCTGATTCTATTCTGAGTATAGGTAAGGAGGTAGATTGATTGGAAGAAAAAGAAACAAAAAAACAATTTTGTGGATATTGTCCAGTAGACAAGTGTCTTTTAGATTGTGTAATTTGTAATCCTAAAGAAAAATCAGGGATTGTTCATAATGCATTGGCAAGAATGAAACCAAATTCTGTAGATAAAATGAAAGATAGATTTGCTGATACTTTTTCTTATCTCTAGTCTGATCTAAAGATGCCTATAATGAAAAATGACAACATTGTGAGAATTAAACCATGAGTGATTAAATCGTGTATCCCATATGTCGTTTCAAAGATTGGACTAATCAAATTTACTAATGATGCACTTTCAGCTACAGTAATTGCAAGAAATGCTGAAAAAACCATCAATAACCTTGTGTTTCTAAATTCTAGATATGTGATAATGCCTACCATTGATAAGAATAGGCCAAAAATCACATTAACTACGTGAAGTGCATAATAGCCTCTCTCTGAAAAATCCACTCTTTCAAATCCAAGCGGAATAGAAAAAACAAGTGTTACAATTGTTATTACTACAAAAATTTTTGTTTTGTTTCTGATTGAGAGTATTGGTTTTTGCACTGTGTATTTTAGAGATTGTTTGATTTTAAATTATTTGGAACAATGGTAAAATAATATCATCATTAATTAAACTTGAATAAGATTTATGATTGATGATCATGCTTGAAAAAAAGTATAGAATATTTTCAAAGCATGTCATATTTTTTGTCTCTATATTATTCATGTTTGGTGTAGGAGGCGTTGATGATTCTTATGCTGAAGAATTAACGATAAGTATTCCATTTGGTGCATATAATCCTGAATTGAATACTCCTACAGAAGTCTGGTATGATCCACCAGTAATTAACGTCAAAGTTGGTGATACAATTACCTGGTTAAACGATGACAGAGAGGGACATACTGTAACTAGTGGACAAAGTGCTGGAAGATTTGGTTGGATGAGTGAGAAACAAGGCGGTTTTGGAAAACCAGATGGAATATTTGATAGTGGAAGATTTATGCCAAATGATTCTTGGACATATACATTTGAGAATACTGGTACTTTTTCATATTTTTGTACGTTTCATCCTTGGATGGAAGGAATAGTAAATGTAGAACAAACAATACCTGATTATCCACATGATGCAGCTGGTAATAAAATTGAAATGTTTCCAGTCATACAATTCACTCCCGATAAATTAATAGAGTTTGATATTACGTGGGAGCCAAATATAATCAAAACTTTTGAAATAACCAAATTCATCTATCAGACATATGATCCTTTAACAAATTCAAATCTAGACAAAATGAAATATGAAATGATAATAACTCAAAATGGCATAGAATTATTTCGAGATTCAGGTATGACCCAAATTGGTGGTGATTACAGAAATTTCATCTTTGAGACTTCAGGTCCAATAGAAATAAGATTTCAAAATATTGTGAGTGGTGGAACTTCAGGTATAGAAAGCGGTGCAAGGGAATCTGTTGATAATCCAATATTTCGTACTGTTGCATTTACTACGATAGTGTATGATAACCCAGAAAAAACATCAACAACTGAGATAGTTGTTCAGCCAGCACGAAGATTGGATATCTATTACGAACTTTTAGTTGTAATTATAATAGTTCCTACATTAATGCTGCTTGGAATAATCACATTCATGAAATTTAGAAAACCTAAAAAACATTCTTCACAAGGAGCAAAATCAAGTTCTATCTAAAACACCATGAATCTTGAGGCTAAAAGGTTAACTTGACGTGTTTTATCTAATAGATGCTATGAACATGTTATTCCAAGTTTATCAAATAACAATTGATGATCTTCACAGTCCATTGATTGCGAATAATCTTTTATCTTAGTGAGCATTTCCTTCACAAAATCAGTACATTCTTGCATAGATGAAAAACCTATATCGATTAAATCTATGCAAACTTCTTCTGGATTTACCATTTCAGTTTCTATTCTTAGTGATTGTTCCGAGTTGAAATTTACTTGAAAAATTAAAAACAGAATTATTGATGCAGAAAAAACTCCTACAACTAATAAAATTATTATAAAAAAGTACTTTTTCGAATAAAGTTTTCTCAACACCAGTATTGTTTGTTAATCTTATTTCTGAGTTTGGAAATGTTGCAACAATTTAAGAAAAAATAGAGATATTTCATAAATCCTTTGTATATTGAAATTTACAGTTCAAATCGAATGTTAATTATAAATGAAGTACAAAATTTAGACAATATTTTCTGACTAATCTTTGTTTTTGATAACACTCATTTGCGGTGTTAAACTTTTAGTTTGATACCCTTATTTTTAATAAAATAATTGCAAGTCAGAGTATTGAACTATCCTGTAAAATCCCTATGAGAGTTTTTTACAAAAGAGATTGTTGATAATCAGTAAAAATAGAATGAAAATCAGTCATATTTTACAAGAATGTAAGATTAAGGCATTCCATTTCTTTCAGAATTATCAATCCAATTTTTAATATCTCCCAAAAATTTCCAAACATCATCATCTGAGGGGCCTAGAGATTCAGGATCTTTATCATAACCTAATTTCTCTAACATTGAAATCAACCATTTTTTCTTAGTATCATTACCTGAAGGAATTCCCAAACTAGTCAACCAACTTTCAAGAGAACCATTAGGACAAACAAAAATTCCATATTCGCCTAAATTTTTTAGAAATGTCAATGATCGTTTTTTGGCAGAAGCATTTAAACCAGATATGCCTATTTTTTTGAATCCTTTGCCCTTTCCAGTAGAATCAAGTTTTTCTAATTGATCTTCAACAAACTTTCGCTCATTTTCAATTGAATCTAATTTAGCAGATGGATAATTCATTGAAGAAAGATAATTTTTGAAGAAATCTGCAGATTGATCATTTTTTCGAATTATATCAAGATCATATACACATGCAGCAGGAATGCCTAATTTTCGTAGTGAATTTACCATTTTATGTAAAGTGCCTTTGCCTAATCCGCGTAAAAATAATGCATCATCAATTTGATTTTGGGTTCGTTCAAGTCTTCGGTTAATTGCATTATAAAATATCCTGTCAGAATCACCTTCAGAAATAATTGCAGATTTATGAAATAATGCATCCAAGGTTCCAGTTGAACGCAATAATGGGTTTTTAATGAACTCTAAAACATCTGATTTTTCTAGTTGTTTGACATTACCAGAATTATTTTCATAAGTCATTCTAATTATGGTAACGCTATCAGTTTGCTCAAGACATCCCAATAAAAAATCAGAGTCATGTGTGGATGCAATCAAATTTCCGCCACGAGATTCAGAAATTTGAGTAAGTTTTTTCCCCATAGAATATGCATTTGGGGGATGGAGATATGCTTCAGGTTCATCAATTAAAAGAACAGGACAATCCATAGCATAAATTGCTAAAAATAATCCAACAAAAGATTGAATACCATCACCCAAACGTTCAAGAGGAATAGTTGTCTCAAGGAATTTCAAATAATTAGCACTTCGAGGATTTTCATCTTGAATAGGCCAAGAATCTTGAGAAACACGAATATTAATTCCACCATCTCTTTCAACAAAAAACACATTCCAATTAAATTCATTAAAGATTGCATCTCTAAATTGTTCACGTTTAACATTATCATGCAATAATACACTTAGAATATTATCAGGTTGTAATGGATCACCAGTTGGTTGTGAATTTAATAATTGAAAACGAAATTTTCCAGAAAGTTTTAAAACAAAATAAGCCAAAATTGGGCCAAAAGTTTGATGTCGAATTAAATTAGGAATAGAAGTATGTAAATCAATGGTACGTGATTGTATTTTATTTTTATCTTCTTCAGATTGAATTGTGGGTCGATACATTCCAAAATTTTTAAAATCGTTGTTTTTAGCGGTGTTAAATTTTTTAAATAATGCAATCAATTCATCAGGTTTTGTGGTGACTATTAACGAAATTGAATTTAAAATATCATCCACTTGTTCTCCGTAACTAAA
The DNA here is from genome assembly GCA_022573895.1 of Nitrososphaerota archaeon. GTDB lineage: Archaea > Thermoproteota > Nitrososphaeria > Nitrososphaerales > Nitrosopumilaceae > Nitrosopumilus. Next base: position 8,566 of record JACZTB010000027.1, on the reverse strand, counting down.
TTGTTGAATATTTGAAAGAACCGAACTTTTTCCAGAGTTATTAGGGCCCACAATAAGAGTCAGATTTTCAAGATCAAATTGTACTACAGAGACACCAGGATATTTAGATGGGTTAAATCCAATTTTAGAGATTTTTATAGAATCCATCTTTTATGGATTATTTAATTGGTAACTTAGTAATAAATTAAGAATTACAAAAATCATTTTGTTTTAATTTGGTTCCCGGTATAGGAACTGAACTAAAAGTTCGATTCCTTATGGACTTGAACCATTCTGTGGGATAAATTAAGATTCAAAAAAAGATTATACTTCAAAGGAAATAAAGATAGTCAGATTAGTTTTATCTACTTGAATTTAATTCAGTCACTATTTCTACAAGTCATTTTTCAAACAAAATATATCAAATTTACATATCATTGACTACAAAAAGAGAATTGAACTAATTTCTAAAAACCCTCGAGGAGAATTATCTGATTGGTTCAAATCCATGTATATTCAAATCTACTAGGCTGACAGACCAAGCATTGTAAAGTGAGATTTGCTAGAATTTTGTTTATATCCTTTTACAAAAAATAAAGTTACATGAAAAATGATTTTTCATTCCTAAAAGGACATCTAGTCGACCTTACCCATAATTATTCTACAGAAACAATCTACTGGCCTACGGAAGAGGGTTTTAAACTAGATAAGGAATTTGATGGAATGACTGAGAAAGGATATTATTATTCTGCAAAAAAATTTTCCGCTCCAGAACATGGTGGCACACACATGGATGCTCCCATTCATTTTGCTAAGAATGGAAAAACAGTTGATCAAATCCCATTGGACCAGCTTATTGGACAAGCTATCGTAATTGATGTTTTCAAAGAGGTGCAAAAAAATCCTGATTATCAAGTATCAACACAAGATTTTGCAAAATGGGAGTCATCTTATGGCAAAATACCAGAGGGAGTTATTGTTCTATTGCATACTGGATATGGAAAATACTGGCCTGACCGCCTCAAGTATCTTGGAACAGATAAAACAGGAAAAGAAGCTCTAACTGATTTACACTTTCCTGGATTGCATCCTGATGCTGCAAAATGGTTGGTTAAAAATCGTAAAATAAATGCAATTGGATTAGATACTCAAAGCATAGATTACGGAAAATCAGAATTTTTCGAAACCCACCGCATTCTCTGCACTAAGAACATCCCTTTTTTTGAAAATGTTGCAAATTTGGATCAATTACCAGTCACTGGTAGTTTTGTTATTGCATTACCGATGAAGATTGAAGGTGGTACTGGTGCCCCCTTACGTTTAGTTGCGATAACTCCCTGATTATTTTTCAATTCTCATCCTTTCCAAAAAAAGAATTTCAAAACAATTTATCCTTTAAAAATCTGATTTATCGAAAAGGTATGTGCACATATTGATAATCAACTTTGATCATTTTACCTTTTCCAATTTCATAGACATCTTCTTCCTTATCCCTTACCAATTTTATCTTGCAATCTTCACCTTCAGCTTCATACCAAGTCATATGTTCTCTCATTCCAGCCTCCCTCCAATTACCAACTAGTTTAATTTCATTAAATGGAGTTATGATATATTCAGTCATAATTTTGTAATGTATACATCCTTTTTTAAAATTCTATCCTTCCCAAAAAATAATTTCAGTCTTCAAAGGGTCTATTGATTTTGGTTCAAGACTATTTTAATTCAAAAATCATCATTTAACAAATAATTTAGAGAAACTAACCAGCAACCAACCAATTTGCCAGCTAAAATGGCTGACAGATCAAGGATTGTTTAGTGAAAGTTGGCTACGCATGAAAATGTAATTTTTAATTTTATTTGAATGAATTTTTTATCTCTTTAAGCTGTTCTCTTTTTCGTTTCATTATGCTTTTCAAAATTCGTTTAGCTTCCATCCCCCAGACATGCCTAGCAAAGAAATTATGTAAAGTCATAATATCTCTGCCATCATCATCCTGTCGGATATGGAGAGTTTGATCAAAAAACTGTTCCAAAATTTCATCCGTTAGTTTTAAAAGTTTTTTGTTAGTTTCAAAGTTTTCAAAATATTTATCCAAAACCTTAGGTTCGGTTTTTAATTCAACATTCTTTGGTAGAATATATTCTAGAATAGCTTGAAAATAGGTAGTAACATAGAGCAGTCTTGCATATTTTTTTTCATCCATATTAGATTTTTTCTTTCCATAGTAAAACTCCTTCTCACAATATGATTTCACTAAATATGGATAAAGTAACAAGCGATAATCATCAGCCAAATTCCCTTCAAAGAAAATCTTGTGATATTCTGTACCCCCTGGCATGTATTTGCTAACACTGCCATATGGTTTTGCTGGATCTTGTTCTATTGCAGCTGCCATAGCTTGGATTGCGTCATTTGCTGGAATCCTAAAATCGTAATCATCTGGCAGATAGTTGTTGAATACATCATTGCCTTTGAATGATTCTCTTTCCTTCTCACTTAATGCAATCCAAGAACCAGCTTGTTGCTCATAATAATATCCAAAATTTGTTTTAAGCTGACCGTAAATTGAATCATGAAATCTTTCCAATGAAATCAAGTCTCTTCCTTTTACTGCATTTTGAGAGTTTCTAAATCTGGTAATGTTATTTCTTGTCGTCTTAACGTCTTCTTTGATAATAGTGATCTGAATGTTTCCAGGCAAGTTAGGATCTCCTCTTACTATATCAGCTATAGTGGTAGATGTTTGAGCCCCATTAACAATTTGTGGAGCAAATAGCTTTATTTCATTTTCATTTACTTCAAAATCTTTAACGACGATTGTAATTCCATTATTGTAATAAAAAAATTCTTCAGGTTCTTCTAACAGAGTCTTTCTAATCTGTCTATTCACCTTTGTCTTAACAGGCAAAAACTTTCGAATATTTGATTCAAAAATGTATTTTTTAGTTCTCAATACCATATGTCCTAACTCACTAAGAGAAATTGAGCCAACTACAGTATTGTTAAAGGCCATGCTTTTTTCTAGTTTTACTGTTTCCATTTTATCTTCAGCAGGTTCTGTTATGTCACTCCAAAGCTTGTCAACAAGTTGAGAAAATCCTAATACATGAAAATTTTCTTCATCTTTATAGTCAACTTCTTGATCAGTTACATAAACAATTTCAATTTCCCAATTCTTTTTCTTAATGTTAATGAGTGCATCACGTATTCTTCCTTCAAGTAAATCATTAGGCTCCCCCTCTAAAAGTTCTCTAATTTTTGATTTGAAAGCATAAATTTCATCAACGCTATGTGAATTACCATATTTAGATTGAAAAATTCTAAAGAAATTCAATTCACTACCAGGAACTTCTAATATTGCATCTATTCCATGATCATTAGGTCCATCAAGAATTGCGTTTTCTGCATCATCATTACTCGCTTGAAAAACTTTTGTTAAAACCCATGTTAGAAATAAATGCCCTTTTTCTACATTAGATTCAGCTTGTGAGACTTGAGTTTCTATGCTACTTTTTACACTATTAATAAAATTTGAAGAGGGGGCATTAAATTCTTGTTTTTGCAATCTATAACTTACTGACTTGAGTAATTTAAAAGGATCATTAAATTATTAACGAAAAGATTCCTGTATTTTCTTTCTTTGTTATGTAATTTCTTTTTTGTCATTTTTTCCCTCTAAGTACATCTTCTAGTCCTTCAAAGGGTCTAGAGTTTAGTTCAAGATGCTAAACCCATTTGCGGTGTTGAACTTTTAGTTTAATGCCCAGGCCATAAAGAGAAACTAACCTCCCTAGATCAGTAGGTGTATAGCCATTTGTACTGTTTGCTAAATATGTGGTACCATCATATTAGATAATGGACTTTATTAATTCCGAAAGACATTGCAAGCCGCATGGATGCAATAGGATGGCATCTGACCCTATAGCGGTTCAAAAAGTGGTTCCGTTGTTCCTATAATACAAGACTCAGCTTTAAAGGTTTCTTTCTAACCACATTTCAAATTTAATGTTGGTTGTATCTTACGACATAGAAATTTTTCTGTTGAATGAGCTTGAGTTGGAAAATTTTTCATCTGAGTTGAGAAGTATGGTGCCTTGATATTTCTGAATTGTTGGTAGAGTCTCACGCGACAACGCTTTGTGCTTCCTACATAAATCGGATTTCCATTCTTGTTATAGAATTGGTAAGTACAAGGACTATTTGCGACCTTTTTGATGTTTTTCTTGATGAATTTACTTTTAGGCATTACAATAGTTACAACTAATGGTTTTTAAGATTTTGAAACAAACAGGTCAACATAAGACTTACACAAACCCAACTCAAACTTTTCTTTTGATTAGCACATACCGCGTTCTTCACCGCATCTCACACACATGGGTACTTCTTCCGTACAATCAGTACTTTGACAAACTACACAATAGTCTGTTTCGCGCTCACAATGAACACAAATCATGGCATCAGTACGTCGAACATGCATATATCTCAACTGTGAAATGATTAGTCATTGATTATTACGGGTGGCTCTCCAGTATAATGCCATGATCCGTACGGAGAAAATTTCACAACAATGAATCTACGCTTATGATGACCCATATAGAATTTTCCCGATTTCAGCTATCTTGAGTTTCTTTGCTTTTCTGTTCTGCTCTATGTTTTCAAGGGCTTTGTTTATTCTTTCAGTTTGATCCATGTATTCAAGATAAAATTAAGATATAAAGGCGTTATTGAATAAGAGAAATGAGCAAAGCCAGTACTACGTTTTATTCACTGTAAACGATGATGAAATGGAATTGCACCTTCCCTTGGAATTTACTGTGGTTTGATCAAATGGAAAGTTATCTACATACTCATCATTACATTCCGGTTTATGTTTGAAAATCAATGCTGCTTCTGCCATTTCCCTATCAGGACTTGCAATAGGAGCAAAAGAATAACACAACACTTCACCTGATTGTAATTTACCATTCCAACATTCATCTTTCTTTCTGTGTCCAGAAATACGATCTTTAACCTTACCTGATTCGCCAATGTAGATTAATTTTCTAATGGAAATATTTTTCTCAGTTGAATTATACTTACAACAATATACCAAGTATATTCCAGAATTATTGGGAATATTGTCACTCTTTACTTCACGCCAATAACCTTCAAATTTTAATTCAATTGTTTTTGCTATAATTATTTCACACTTGTATGATTATAACATTTATGTTAACATCATGGGATTGATTTATCAGTACATTATAACAATGACCGTCCCCTCTAACAAATAGAAAAGTTTGCAATAACCTACTGTTTATTACAAAGCATAGGATCCGATCGTATTGGCAAAAAGATCTGGTTATCGACAGACGTGTCACAACAAGGCAGTTTCTAGAAGCGCAGGGCAATATGCATCTTATGGGTATAAAGTCTGGGCGGACATACCCGGATATACAAGACCTCCTAACTTGACAGTTGACGGAGTCACAAAGAGACCAGATATTATTGCAAAGAAAGGAAGAGACGTGCAAGTAATCGAATGGGAGACTCCCGAATCAGTGGACAAGGACCATGTGCAGCACCAGGTCCTAAGGACTTGGTCTAGACGAAACGGCGCACACTTTCACTTAAGAGTTTGTAGCGTGTGATAAACCGAAAAGGACAATGAGTGAAGGCGATAAATAGTTCAGTAGAAAGATAGTAATATGAAAACACTGGAAGAACTAAAAAAATCACAAAATAGTATGCTGATTCTACATTATGCTTGTACAGACGTAACTAAATCTCCTGTGATTATAACAAGCATTTCCATCAAAGATTATTCAACAGGTCAAACATCTTCGTTTAGCTTTGATGAATTTGATAACGAGAAAAACATTCTTTCAGAATTTGTAAAACATATGAAAAAATATCAAAACAACATTATTGTAACATGGAATCAAAAAAGTTCTACATATGGAATACAACATTCACACAACCAAGAAATTAGTGTGATGTTTTTTTCTTTTTTATTTTTTTGATTATGTGGATTGATAGTAATATGAAATTTTCATCCTATTACATTCTTATTGCATCAAAATATTTCAATTATGTCCACCCTCTCCTCTCATCTTGGTAATTCGGGGTCTGGCTTGGACTTTGGCACACAAATCTCTGATTGAACATTTCATTAAGACTATCAAAGAAGATGGGCATTCAGAGAATATCCTTCGAGTTTATGCTCACAAACTACATTAACATTAGATTAGTCAATGAAGAGTTGTCAAAAAAAGCTATTTCATTACATAGGAAACTAAAAGGAAAAATATTCATTGAAAGTAAAATCTCAAATTTAACCCTTAAGGATTTACAGCTAATCTACACACCTGGTGTAGCTTCTGTATGTAAAGAAATTATCAATAATCCTAATTCTAAATACACTCTAACATCAAAAGGTAGCAATATTGCAATAGTAACTGATGGAACTAGATTATTGGGATTAGGCAATGTGGGTGCAGACGCTTCACTGCCTGTAATGGAGGGAAAATCCGTCTTATATCGAAAGTATGGGCAACTAAACGCATTTCCAATATGCCTTAACACTACCGACAAAAAGAAAATTATTGATACCATAGAGGCCATAGAACCCGTTTTTGGTGCCATAAATTTAGAAGATATAGAATCTCCAAAAGTAATGGAAATATACAAAGAACTAGAAAAAAGATTAGAAATTCCTGTGTTTCATGATGATGGACAGGGTACTGCAATTGTGGCTTTGGCAGGGATAATCAACGCATTAAAAATTGTAAAAAAGAACTTGTGTGAAATAAAAATTGTAGTTGCAGGTGCAGGATCTGCAGGTTATTTTATTGGAAAATTATTAAATTTTGCAGGATGTAAAAATCTTATTTTATTAGATTCAAGAGGTGTGATATATAAAAATCGAAAAACCAACATGACAAAATACAAAATAGAAATTGCAACATTAACAAATCCAAAAGAAAAAGGACAACTCTCAGATGTAATAAAAAATGCAGATGTTTTTATCGGTGTATCAGGGATCAAAGATCTGTTAAACCCAAAAATGATCAAAAATATGAATAAAAATTCGATAGTATTTGCACTTACAAACCCTTACCCCGAAATTAATCCATATAATGCAAAGAAAAGTGGAGCCAAAATTGCAGCCACAGGGAGTTTTTTGTATAAAAATACAATAAACAATGCAATAGTTTTTCCCTACTTAATGAGGGCAATACTTGATTTGAAAATTCAAAAAATAACTATGAGTGTTCTTCATGCTACTTCATTAGCTATTGCAAAGACTATACCTGATCATGAATTATCTCCAGATAACATTATCCCATCTATTGAAAATAAAGCATTACAGAAAAACATTACAAAATCTCTGGAAAAACTAAAATCATGAATTCATCTGTTTTGAAAATTAGAAAAAATACTGCAATATGTGAGAGGCAGATAGAATCACAATGTAGTTCAGGAATAAAATGCTTGATGTGCACTATGCTTGCATCTTCAAGAGGTGGAATTAATCGGATAAAAATTATATCAAAATTAAGAGAAACTCCTCTTAATTTATACAAGTTATCTCGAGAACTAGATTTGCAGTACAAGGCAGTACAGCATCATATTTTGATACTGGAGAAAAACAATTTGATCATTAGTTCTGATAACAGATATAGAAAAATGTATTTTATTTCACCATTATTGGAATCAAATATGATAGTTTTTGATGAAATATCTCTAAAAATGAGGCATTACCTTTGATGCTATCACAGGTTTTTTTGTAAAAATGTCTATTTTACGCCTGTGAATGTTTTAGATTATTGGATAATCGTGTATAGGAATACTAAGTAGGTGGAGATACATAATATGTTATAGCTGAACCCTTTGTAGATTTTAGCAAACTTTCAGATGCAGTTTTTCAAATAATTAGAATATGTACGATTTATTCAACATAATGATGATGTGTAAGATTATCATAAAATCTAACAGATTTAATGTTTACAAATTCTAACATTCCATATCTTGATAATTCTCTTCCAAATCCACTATGTTTTATTCCTCCAAATGGAATTCTGGGATCTGAAATTCAGACTATTGCAAAACTCAAGGAGTTATGTGATGAGGTACAAGGAACATATGGAATTTTTGAATTTATTTGTAAATTAAACTACAATAATATAGAATCTTTTGAAAAAACACTGCAAAAAATAAGGAAAATTGAAAAAATTACACATACAAATACAATACATACCATCCCAGAACAATCTTGATGATATAATTTTAAGATAAAAGATTGGGCCAAAGTTGCCCAATCTTGGATGGCGGTATGCTAGCAGATGACTCTAGGAATACCGTCAATCAGCTAAGAATTTTACAATAAAAGGGAATAGTAGGAATCATCAGTACGATCTAAATACTATATTTTCAAACTCAATTCAATTGAAACTCTCACCAGATAACTAATCGTCACTGGTCTTAAGTTTCAATTTTTCTGAACTTTGATAATCATGGCAGAACATTTCAACAAATAGTAGAATTTATACAAAAAATCATACAGTTGTTAGTTTTCTATTAGATCTAGTTTATTATTGAATTTAG
>JACZTB010000059.1 GCA_022573895.1 Nitrososphaerota archaeon | reverse complement strand
CTGTTCGTGTGACAAAACTAGAATCGAACAAGTTCTGTCAAATCTAATATCTAATGCTATGAAGTACACCAAAAAAAATGGTAAAATCCACGTCAAACTTGATTCCGACAGTTTTAACGCTAGAGTGCTAGTGAAAGACAATGGAGTAGGAATCCAAAAAGAAAAACTCGATGAAATTTTTGTAAAATTCTATCAAATAGACAGCTCCCTTACCAGAGAAACTGGAGGAACTGGTCTGGGTTTATCAGTTTGCAAGGGAATTATCGAAAATCATGACGGTAAGATCTGGGCGGAATCCGAGGGAAGAGATAAGGGAGCTGAGATCCATATCTTGTTGCCTTTGGACAGTGATATGCAACACCGAAAAGTGGGCCATCCAAAAGATTCTACAACCCAGATATAGGAAGGAAAAGAACTTGAGGAACCAAGATCACATTTGCAGAGAATTGGAGGAAGTTCTAGTCCAATATAAAATCAGAGGAGCCGTTGATATATTCCGCGTATGGATGAGTTGCTGTTCGTTCAAAACACTCCAGTGGCTCATGTCTCTTGATTATTGTAAGATCATCAATAGAAGAAAGGCCCGATAATCCATCGTTCTCAATTTTCTGGACATCCTTGTTTTTCATCCGTTGTTATGTTTCCCATATTTGTTCCGTAACCTTTTCCCAACAAATCATAACGTACAACATAACGAGAAAACCGTGATTTTTCAGCAGGGAGAGGGGAGGTTCTATTTTTATTAATTATCAATAAACTAAGTTAGGGGAAAAGGCCGATCCAAACTTTTCGATAATAATACAAGGTCTTAATACCATGCGTAATCTACCATACGACTACGAAAAAAGGTCGACTAAAATTTTCATGTATAATCATCACATTACTATCCTGCGTAATCTCTGTAAGGATTACGAAGGCTATTTTCAGAGTCGAGTGCGTATGAAACCACACGAAACTTGGTACCTTCTATGAATGGGATTTACCGATATTGTACCTGTGAGTGCGTGGCAGTTTGACTGAGTTTCACTGAGTTGGTTTCGAACGCACTAACCATGATCAACTGAGTTGAACACGCACGCACGCAAAACCTGATTCTCAAAGAGGTCTCAGACAAACTCAATGAAACTCAATCATCTTGATACATCCAACCGAAACCTGACACCCACAAATTTTTTAATCTCCATTAGGATTACGCAGTTATTATTGGGTAATCCTAGTATAGATTATCCAATGTCCTACTAAGATTGTGCTATACTTGTAGAGAGCCAATTTTTCAAACTTGGTTTTTTGTTATCAAGAAATCCTGCTAGATCAAATATTTGACCGTTTTTTCGGCTTTGGGCCATCTTTTTCCAAATTTCGCGTTTTTCATCTTCTGGCACACTCATTTCGAACATAAAATATACCATAGTTTGAAGCAATTCTGCGCCCTTATCTCCCTGTACTTGAAACATATTTTTGTAAAATGTGCTATCTCTTGCTTCTGAACCGCATTCTAACTTTTCAATTCTTTGAAGCATTTTCTCATTTTCAATACGTTGTTTTTCCACTTCAGTTTGCTTTTGTTCAAGATTTTTCTTTTCGGTTCTTATGCGTTCAGAATCATCAATGGTCAATTCAGGAATGGCTTTTTTGAATTCTTTGAATAACTGTTCCACAGTTGGATCAAGATAGACATTATCCAATGCAACAATAACAGAATGACCCATCATCTTCTCTACAAGTGAGATATTCATGTCAGAAGTTGTTTTCAGAATAGTGTTAAATCGTTTTCTGAAGCCATGATCTGCCTGTTTGTTATATCTTTTACCAATCTTAATTTGATTAATACGTAATCCAGACTTGAGAATAAGTGCTTGAATAATTTCCTTTAGAGCGTTTGTGTTTGAGGGTTTAACCTTGGCATATCCTAATTGATAAGATGAACGAAGTGCAGGACTCTCAGGAGTTAGTTGTTCACCATTAGATTCTCTTTTTTGAATATAATCATCAAACATCAAACTTGCCTCAGGTGTCAAAAATGTAACATATTCTTCATTAGTTCCATCATAAACCAAAATAGATTTGCAATCATCTATCTGTTTGATGTGTCTCATTTTGATATCTTCTAATGCACCTATTCGGATTCCAGAGGATGCTATGAAATGAACCAGAGTTTTTGTGCGAAGTTCAGTAGTAAACGAAAGCATTTTGGCAACTTCGCTTGTAAGCCATGCCTCTCCACCCGTCTTTTTGACTCTTGCAGGTTTAAGTCTCTTAATTTTACTCCATCTTAATTCTACATCATTACAATCTAAGAATGCCTTTACTGCTGCAATGGGCAAATTGATAGCATTAGGAGATATTGTCTTTTTGAGATGCATCACATAGTCTTCCATCATAATCTGTAGTTTTTTCTGTGTAATTGCAGCTAATCCATCATAGTCTTTAACGTCAAAAAATAACATGAATTTATTCAAATGATACAGATAGGTCTTTCGTGTTGCAGGGGATTTGATAGTGTTTTCAAAAATAAGCATACTTCGCTGCATGTTATTTTAATAGTATAATGACGTATTTTAACCAGTTATTCCCATGTTAGAAAAACAATTCAATCCAGATTTGCTTTACAACAGAGTTGTTCATTATTACATTGACAAAAAAAAATATTCAAAAGACAAGGCAAATACGATAGCACAGGCAGTAGTTAAAAGGGAGCAGGAGAGAAAGTTATGCAAAAATGTAAACTGTAGGCATTCCTTAGATGATCATATTAGAAACTCAGATACTTGTTTAATCCTAAATTGTAATTGTTCAAAATTTTTAAAAATTTAAATTAATTAGAAAAAATCATCTAATGAATCTTCACGCAAAGGTTGTGCGTCAATTCCAATTTTTGTCAAATGCGAAGCAAATTCTTGGACGAAGCCATGTATTGTGTAAACTTTTTCAGCACCAGACTGAATTACCATTTCTGTGAGTTCATTGAAATCACAATGATCACTTAATGGAATAGAGTAATCACAGCCCTTACTAAATTTGAACCTGGATGATTTTGCCCATCCACTAAATCCTATTGTTACAGCATCATATTTTGATTTCATATGCTTAATGAAGAAATTCTTACTTGACATCATTGGTGCTACCATCACCCATGGTTTTTTGTCGAGTAGTCTTTTTGATTCAGCCTCTGAATGTCCCATTCCTTCTTTTAGTGGAACATCAAATTTTCTGTGCAAGTCATTCATTTTTTTGACAGAATCATGATAGTACAGTGGGTCCCAGTGTTTGAAAATTTGGCTTAACGTTTGTGCTTTGCCAAGTGGGTATCCCATCAAAATTACAGGTTTTCCTTTCGAGTAAAGTTCTGAAACAATTCCGTTCACTTGCTTTTCAATTTCAGATAATTTTGGAAATGAATATTCTGGGATGCCAAATGTGCATTCGGTGATCAATGTTTTGCATTTTGGTACATTGGCACCATTTAGAAAACCTCTATCTCTAGTACAAATATCTCCAGTGTAAAATATATCATCAAACAAAAGTCCTCTAGCACCAAGAATATGACCGCTGTCAATTAGTACAAAATTTTCCATAGAGTCAACAAAATTGGTAAATTGAACACCTCTTAGATTTGCAATTTCATTTGTCTCACGAGACGACAATACAGTTCCGCCATTTGTTATGGGCAAATGATCAAAATGTGCATGTGAGACAAAATTAATTCCTTCAGAATCTGTCCTTTTTGGATCTAGGTGTACTTTACCCTCGTTTATCTCGCACAATATACCATTTCTTGTCATTCGTACCTTTTTTATCAAACTAATAGAAAGGATTCAAGATTTGATATAAATTGCAGGTTTGATGAATGCAAACCAGAGATCAATCACTTTTTGACTAAAATTTGAAATTTGTAATATATCTTAACATTGGTTTTTTTATTCAAGAACCTGTGTTTTAATCAATGATATTAAAATCGATCTTGATATCTACAAGTATATTGTGATTATACTCGATAATCTCGACCTACCAGACGTAGAAATCATGAGGGTACTACGAGGCGCTACATCTGAAGGACTTACTGCAAAAGCGGTAAAGTCATCTGGGGACAATTTAATTTCTGCAGAAAACGTATCAAAACGGTTACAAAAATTATCTGACCTTAAATTAGTTATATCATTGGAAAACGTTCATTACCGTTTACATCTTGATGGTGAGAATTTATTTTGGGGCAGAGGAGAATTATGGTCCAAATTTCTTCATGTTGTTTATATAGGAAGTCTTGAAATGGGTCTAACCTTAGAAACGATTCAAAGAATGTTAGGTGAACCGGAATGGAAATTCAAGTCAGCATTAGAGGTATTGAGACCAAGGGGCTTCTTACATCGCAATGATGTAACAACGATGGGAGAAAAAGAGGTTCATTTATGGGAACTTACACCAGAGGGGAAAAAATACGTAAGTGAAGAATTTTCTACTGAACAAACTAGAACCGATATATCTAAAGCACAAAGAAAAAAAACTGGTTCTGCAAAAGCAAAAGAACGCAGAATGTTAACTTCTGCGCAAGAAAAATTATGTTGGGATAATAATCCTCACATTTGTAATCTTTGTGGCAACCAAATTAATAGGATCTCAGATGTAGAATTCGACCATTCAAAAGCATTTACTAAAGGTGGCAAGACAAACTTGACAAATGTTAAACTTTCTCATCGTGCATGTAATAAGCAAAAAGGAGAAAAAAGTCTTACAGAAGCAAGAAAGATGCTAGGATATTATTCAACCATAAAAAAAAGTGATATAGAAAATATCAATAAAGATAAATTTGATTTTTCATTAGAACAATTTTTTGAAAATAATAATTATTATGTTAGGATTAGAAATTCAGGGGGAACGATAGAGTCATGTACTCTATTGTATAATAACGAAAAATGTAATTGGTGGAATACGGATCAGCCATTACCTCGTCATATTTATGCAGGTGAGGGCGGCAATGTTATCATTCCAAAACATTCTGAAAAAATAAACGCCATAATGACTGTTATGAGTGGTGATAAAGTAATCAGAAAAATAAAACTTTTAGACGTTCCTTTTACACACCATTGACACTTTAAACAGAAATAATACATCTTAACACTGCTTTTTTTATTGAATAACCACTGAATTGGTCTAACTATACGAATTTCGTAATCCTAATGGAGATTACGAAAAAATGATTGCGAAGCGAGGGAGTAGATTTCTCTATTTGAATAACGAATCTATTATTTTTGGAGCAAGTTGTGTGAATACGGCTATTAGGAAAGCTCTTTCATCCTCATCCATTTCTCGGTCATATTTTACTTTGAAATATTCATCAAAATGCTGAATATAAGAACCCAAAATCATTCCAAGTGCGTATTCTTTTGGATTTTGAATTCCAAAAATATCCTTAAAGACGGGATTTTCTGCCATAGTTTTGTATTCATGTCCTTTTTGTGTGAATCCATCACACCAACCAACGATTTTTTGTTTGTCTTGCTCATCCATTAAAACAAAATGAAATCTTCTTGTTAAAAAATAAGGAGCTTACTTCTAAACGGGCAAAAGGGTTTGAGCTTAAATTCATAATCTTAGATAGGATTACGCAAAATGGATCTAAAGGTAAAATTTTACGTAAGTCAAGTCAAGTGGCAAAAATTTATCAACGATCCTGTTAAATGCACCTTCCAGATCCCGTGATCGTGGATTTAGTAGTTACACAACCGCTCAAACCATTTGGAAGTACATTTTCAAAACCATGGTTAGTAAAATGTGAAAAAGTAGAGTATCTTCTAAAATTCTTCAATGGTAAAGATAATTCTTTGGCAAATGAATTCATTTGCGATAAAATTGCAAAAAATATTGGTTTGGCTGTTCCAGATACTTCACCAATTT
>JACZTB010000026.1 GCA_022573895.1 Nitrososphaerota archaeon | reverse complement strand
GTGGAACACCAACTAGGTGAATAAGGAAAACCATTCCACCAATTGTAAATCCAGCCCATCCAGGAGATGCTTTCTTGTGAACAGCTGTCATAAAGATTACAGTTACTAAGAAGAATGTCAAAACTGCTTCTACTGCAAATCCAGAACCAATGCTGTTATTGATTAAATCACTTGGGCCACCTTGAGTTCCAAAGTTTACTTTGGCTCCAATTTCGGGTAAAATTGCTTTAAGAGTAGCAGCTGCTGCTACTGCTCCAATTAATTGTGAAATAATATAACCAATACCATCTGCAATTCCAATCTTTTTTGTAATCATCATTGGGATGGTAACTGCAGGGTTAATGTGGGCGCCAGATACATGTCCGAATGCATAGACCATAAATGCAATAGCTCCTCCGTGTCCAAGTGCGATAAACAATACAGATTGTGTTGTTAATTCTTCACCAAATGCAGAAACAGCTAAAATTACTGAGAGAGGACCAAAAAATACCAATCCATAAGTTGCTATTCCTTCAGCAAGGAATGCTCTTGGATTAACCATTAAGCAAAAGCCAATCCAATTTCCATATAAAAGATTCGGATTAAAATTGTGATCAGTGTAGGTCAAAAAGTAATTAATTATGGACAAATTCAGTAGATAATGTAATGATTTCTGAAGGAGATTCTGTTCCGAAATTTGAGATAAATGATGCTAATGGCAACAAAATAAAATCTAGTGATTTTAAGGGCAAAAAACATGCCATCTATTTTTACCCAAAAGATTTCACTCCAGGATGCACTACAGAGGCTGACGAGTTTTCAAAAGACTATAAAAAATTCTTAAAAGAAGGAATTGAAATTATTGGTATTAGTCCAGATGATGTAGACTCGCACAAAAAATTTTGTGGTAAAATGGGAATCAAATATCCACTTTTAGCAGATGTGGACAAAAAGGTCTCAAAGATGTTTGGTGTTTGGGGTAAGAAAAAATTCATGGGTAGAGAATACATGGGGGTTGTAAGAAGTACATTTCTTGTAGATAAGAAAGGAAAGATTTTCAAAATTTATCCCAAGGTAAAGGCTGCAGGGCATTCAAAAGAAGTTTTAGAGGATTTCCTAAACTCAAATTAAAAATAAGAAAAAGTTTGGAGTAAAAGATTAGAAACCTTTTGGCAATGAACCCTTTGTAGATTTAGAACTACTTGGTTGAGATTCTGCTTGACGCTTTGCTTTTAGCTCTTCAGCCGCTCTCATTAATTCTTCATACTCTTTTCGTTCATTTTCTATTCTGTTCATGTACTCAGCTTCATACTCCTCTAATGATTGTTTTTTTGATTTTCCTGTATTGCTGCTGGAGCTAGATTGTTGTGGAGGAGGTGCTTGTTGTGTTGTCTCAGCTGGTTTGGGTGGTTCTGGTGTTTTTGCTTGAATCTCAATACCTTCAATACTCATATTTACACCACTAAAACTTTCAAATGTTTTACCTGGTGGACTGTATGCTAATCTTTGTCTTGTTGCAAAGTATTGGTTTGATGGTTGTGTGTAACCGGCAACTACTGCTTTTTGGTCGTTCCAGTTGGATGTTGGAACTTTTCCTACAGGAGCATGTAGTCTTACAAAGTATCTGTTAGGAGCTGGAGAATAACCGGTAGTCTTTGCTTTGTAAAAATGGGTGTCAGTCATTGGAGCAGTGTAATATGCATTTTCTAATGCTTCTTGTAATGTTACTGGAGGTTGTGTTGTTGTCTCGGCTGGTTTTTTAACTTCTGGTTTTGTCTCAGCTGGTTTTTGTTCCATACCTTTTGGCAAAGTACCTTTTGGTTTGGTTGTCTCAGCTGGTTTTGTCTCAGCTGGTTTTGTCTCAGCTGGTTTTGTCTCAGCTGGTTTTGTCTCAGCTGGTTTTGTCTCAGCTGGTTTTGTCTCAGCTGGTTTTGATTCTAGCTGAGTAGCTAGCTGATTTAGCTTTGCTTCTAATTTGGCAATTTTGGATTCAAGATCCTTTTTAGTTTGTTTTTTTGCAGTTGCCATAAATCTGATGAAGAATTTGTGGTTTATGTACATTTAGATTGATTACTGCAAACCAAACTTGATCAAGTTTTATATGTACAGATGAGATATGATGGTAATGGACGACTTTGAGAAGGAATATCCGGAATTTGATTGGAAGAATATACCAGCATACAAACATCCGGGTGGCAGAAATTGCCCATGTCCAAAGCATGAATACATCAGAGAGCAAATTAAGTTTACAAAACAAGTAAATGAAAAAGGTAAAGAGCCAACCAGAGTTACACTCAAGTTTTGTCCCGATCACTACAGAGTATACATGGAAGAAGTGATTCCTGCAATGCCACTAAAATACAAAATTCTAACAAAGATTGCTCTAAAACTAGGGGCAATTCAAGTTCAACAATTAAAGTATATGGAATCAGAATTGTGTTTTTACTGCAAGTTTGGATCTGGGGGTCATGACAAAAAGACTGAACTTCCACCAATGTAGATTACTCAGGACTCAGTAAAATTTTTGGTTTGTTTGGAGTATCATGATGACATCTTTTTCCACATAGAGGACATTTTTTTCTGTCAAGAAGAATACATTGACAGATATGAGAATCAAGATAGGATTTGGCAGGTTGGTTTGGTTCACCTGTTCCATTACAAAATGGGCATTGAGAACCAAGTAATTCTATGGTTCCATTTCCCTTACAAACTACACATTTATCATTACCCAATACAGTTTTTCCTATGAGGAAGAACTAAAATACATTTGTTAAAAGAACTTTAAGAAACACAGTTTTACGTAAATTCCAGTTAAGCTTATACTTGAACTAACTTCATAGTTATTGTGCCAATAGAAGACACCCATGAATTTATTACAGAACTTGAAAAGAATGGAGAATTAAAGCGAATCAAAACTGAAGTAGATTCTAATTTAGAAATTGCAGAAATATTGAGAAGGGAGATGTACTCTAAAGGTTCTGCAATTCTTTTTGAAAATGTAAAAGGATATGATATCCCAGTTTTAGGAAATGCGTTTGGGTCCATAAAAAGATTAGAGATAGGACTTGGGATGACAGACTTCACTGAAATTGGTCAACGAATTGCAGATATGGCCAAGATGGATATTCCATCAGGTGTTCTAAACAAAATAAAAAAACTCCCAGAACTCTCAAAGATGGCGTCATCATTTCCTAAAGCAGAGACGAGAGGGCCAGTAACTGAAATAACATCAACTGATGCATCTTTTGATGATTTACCAATTCTAAAATCATGGCCAAATGATGCCGGTCGATTCATCACTTTAGGATTAGTTGCTACAAAACATCCAGAAACAGGAGTGAGAAATCTTGGAGTTTACAGAATGCAAATAATTGATAAAACTCATGCATTGATGCACTGGCAAAAACACAAGAGAGGGGCTCACCATGGAGATATTTCAAAAGACAGAGGAGAAAAAATTCCAGTTGCAGTAATTATTGGAGGAGAACCTGCAACAATATTTTCATCAATTGCGCCAGTACCAGAAGGACTAGACAAGTACTTGTTTGCAGGAATTACAAGAAAAAAAGGAATCAAAACTGTAAAATGCAAAACAATTGATTTGGATGTTCCTGCAAATGCTGAGATTGTTTTAGAAGGATATGTTGATCCAGAAGACATTAGAGACGAAGGACCGTTTGGAGATCATACAGGTTACTACACACCAGCTGAGCCATTTCCAACATTTACACTAACAGGAATCATGAGAAGAAAAGATCCGATCTATATTACAACGGTTGTTGGAAAACCAATTCTTGAGGATGCATATATTGGAAAAGTAATTGAACGATCATTTTTGCCACTGATTCAAATGCTCCAGCCAGAAATAGTAGATTATAGTATGCCAGCAGCAGGATGGTTCCAAGGATTGGCGATCATCTCAATCAAAAAGAGATACCCAGGCCAAGCAAAGAAAGTGATGATGGGGTTATGGGGAATGGGACAACTCTCACTAACAAAGATGTTTGTTGTAGTAGATGATGACATCAACGTCCATGACATGAATGATGTTATTTGGGCAGTTACTACAAGAACAGATGCAGCAAGAGATACAATAATTATCAATAATACACCAACTGACACTCTTGATCCTGCATCACCACTTGTCAACCTAGGTTCCAAGATGGGAATTGATGCAACTCAAAAGACAAGAGAAGAAGGATATGAAAGAGAAATTCAGCAGCTAGTAAAAGTTGATGATGAAACAAAAAATCTAGTTGATTCCAAGTGGTCGGATTATGGACTATGATACATTAACAGGATTGTAGAAATTATCTCTCTCTTCCACCTGATAACCAATCTGATGAATTGCATCGATAATTTTTTTATCTGTTAGTTCAGTTGATCGAGCACCGGTGCATGAAACAACTTCCTCTCCAATGAGAGTGCCACCAAAGTCATCAGCGCCATACTGTAAAGCAAGTTGAGCCATGCCAACTCCATTTGTCAACCAAGAAGATTGAATGTGAGGAATTAAGCCATCAAAGATTAGTCTGGAGATTGCAATCATCTTCAAAAGTTGGACTCCGCCAGTTCCATGTTCAACCAAACCTTCTTCATACATCAAAGTATTGATTGGTTCAAAATTCCATGGGATAAAAGCCATGAAGCCTTTTGTTTTTTCTTGAAGTTTTACAATTTTGAAAAAATGTTCAACAATATCATTTTTGTTTTCTACGTGACCATACATCATAGTTGCAGAAGCTGGTAGTCCAAGTGAATGGGCTTCATCCATTATTCTAATCCAATCAGCACTAGAAATTTTCTTAGGACTAATGACATCTTTAACTGAATCAACTAAGATTTCAGCTCCTGCCCCAGGTATTGATTGTAAACCAGCATCTTTTAGTCGTGCCAATATTTCTTTTGTTGAGGATTTTTCAACTTTTGCAATCATGTCAATTTCAGATGTAGATAATCCATGAACACCAACTTGTGGGAATTTCTCTCGAATCATTCTGAACGCATCTTCATAGTACTCTATTGTCAAATTTGGATTGTGTCCGCCTTGAATCAAAACTTGACGGATCTTAAACAAATCCCATGAAGTCTTTACTCTAGCTTCAATTTGATCTAGTGTTAATGTGTAAGAGTCTTCAGCACCAGGAGATCGATAAAATGCACAAAACTTGCAATCAGTGATACAAACATTGGTATAATTCAAAATAATATTATTTACAAAAGATATTTTTTTGCCAAATTGTTTTCTTACTAGATGCCCAGAAACAAGCCCCATAAGATGAATATCATCTGACTCTAAGAGTCTCAAGCAATCTTCAGGTTCAGGTCTTTTACCATTAAGAGAATTATCTAAAATATCTTTGATGTCACTTTTTTGTATCTGTTCAGTAGTTTGGCTCAATTGTTATTCATCTTTTTTAATTTCTATTTAATCCTTGATAGAAAAAAGGAGTAAAAAAGAATTAAACTAAATGAATGATTTGTGCTTAATTCGAGGTGAACCTGAGTTAATGATTCACGTTATTTTTAAGTAGGGTACAAAAAGTAGATCAACACATGGTATCAGGTAATCAAATTAGACTTAATCGAATTCTCAAGAAAGGAAAAATGCTGTGTATTCCAATGGATCATGGTATTTCAAATGGACCTATTGAAGGTCTCGAAGACCCCGCTTCTACAATTTACAAATGTGAGGGACACGGACTTACAAGTGTAATTATCAACAAAGGAATTCTTAAAACACTACCTAAACCAACTAGTGTTGGGATATTAGTTCATTTTTCAAGTAGTACTTCATTATCATTAACACCTAATCGCAAGATGTTAACTGGTACTGTAAAAGAAGCTGTAGCAATGGGAGCAGACGGTGTTTCATTACACATCAACATTGGTGGAAAAGAAGAACCAGAGATGTTAGAACAACTTGGAAAAATCGCTGAACAATGTCATAGATGGGGAATGCCATTATTGGCAATGATGTATCCAAGAGGTGAAAACATCAAGGACCCACATGATCCTCAAATTGTTGGACATGTTGCAAGAATGGGAGCAGAGTGTGGTGCAGATATTGTTAAAACATTATACACAGGAGATATAGATTCCTTTGCAAAAATTGTAAAGAGTACACCAGTTCCAATTGTTATTGCAGGTGGACCTAAAGCAAAAACTGATTTAGATATTCTTCAAATGACTGAAGATGTTATGACTGCAGGAGCTAAAGGTATCACATATGGTAGAAACATCTTTGCACATAAAACACCTGAAAAAATGGTAGAAGCATTAGCTCAAATAATTTTCAGGAAAGCAACAGCAAAGGAAGCATTGAGGAAAATTGAGTAAAACAAGAGAATTAATAATTACGCCTAAAGTGTCTCAAGCACAATTAACTAAATTCCTTCCTCAATTAGAAGCTGAAGGAATCAAGATAGTGTATCTTGACCCCAAAAAACTAGGCAAGAAAAAAACAAAACTGCTAACAGTTTTTCCTTCAAGTATCGCAAAGTATGTGATTCTTGAAAAAGAAGGAGGATCTAAGCCTAAAGGAAAGAAGGTGGGAAGAAAATTCAAAGTATTATCAAATTCAGATATTGAAAATATTCTTTCTGCTGCAAAGAAAGGACTAGACTTTGTTATAGTAGAAGTGAAAGACTGGAAAATTATTCCTCTTGAAAATATTATTGCCAAACTCCATAAAATACATACAAAAATTTTTGCAATTGCAAGAACACCAAAAGAGGTAAGAAAAATGTTTTCAATTTTAGATGTAGGAGTTGATGGAGTAATATTCAGTACAGCATCAATTAACGAAGTAAGAGAGGCGATGGTATACTTAGGAACCAGTAGTTTTGAGATGAAAACTGCAAAGATTATTGAGATAAAAGAAGTTGGGGATGGTGAACGTGTTTGCGTAGATACTACTTCAATGCTTCACAAAGGAGAAGGAATGCTAATTGGTAATAGATCTAACTTTTTCTTTCTAGTTCACAATGAATCAGTAGGATCGTCATTTACATCTCCAAGACCATTTAGAGTAAACGCGGGTGCGGTTCATTGTTATACTCTTGCACCAGATGGCACAACTAACTATCTCTCAGAAATTGAAACAGGTTCTGAAGTGTTGATTCTTAATTCTAAAGGAAAGGCAAGAAGAGTAACTGTTGGAAGATCAAAGATTGAACGAAGGCCAATGTTAATGATAAAAGCAGCTATAGGAGAAGAAATAGGCGGAATTATTGCACAGGATGCTGAAACAATTCGTTTTGTAAAACCGAATGGACAACTAATATCAGTTACACATCTAAAGAAAGGAGATACAATTATGGTGCATGCAAAACCTGCTACTGGTAGACATTTTGGTATGGAAGTTTCTGACGAATATATATTAGAAAAATAAAATGAAATACAAAACTTGTGTATCTATAGCAGAAAAAACACCATACAAAATCAAACAAACATTGAAAATTGCTCTAAAGAAATCAGATTATGCTGAAGTTAGATTTGATTTTTTAAAGATTAACCAAATACCAGAGGCGTTAGAGACAATCAAAAAAGATCTAAACAAGATTGTGTGCACACTAAGACCAAAAGTAGAAGGTGGAAAATTTCTAGGAAATGAAAAAGAACGAATTGCTATTCTGAAACTGATTGCAGAATATAACCCGTTTTTATTAGATGTAGAATTCAACACGTTAAAAAAAAATTCAGCATTAGTGAGATATCTAAAATCAACAAAGACAAAACTTCTTGTATCATGGCATGACTTTAAAAAAACACCAAGTTCTGCAGAATTAAAAAAGAAAATGAATCAAATGAGCAAGTTCTCATTCAATGTGAAAATTGTAAGTACTGCAAAATCAACTGATGATTCTAATAGAATGCTTGAGTTATACAGTAAAAAAGGAAAGAACAATTTGATATCATTTGCAATGGGAGATTTGGGTAGAATTTCAAGAATTTTGTGCCTGTATTTGGGTAGTCCATATACATATGTCTCATTAGGAAAGGCAATTGCCCCAGGCCAATTCAGTGTTGATGAAGTAAAGAAAATTACAAATCTGAAAAAATAATCATATTAACAGTTGAGAGTTTAAATCAATCATTTACTCAGAAAAATAAGATGGGAAAAACATTTGTGGTAATTGGTGATCCAATTGATCATTCCTTGTCTCCAAATATTCATAGTGCAGTATTTAGAGAATTGAATCTAGATTGTTCATATATTGCTTATAGGATTCCTAAAGGAGAATTAGAAGATGGGATCGAAGGATTGAAAAAAATCAAGGTTGATGGGTTCAATGTTACTATCCCTCATAAAGTTGAGATGATGAAATATCTTGATAAAATTGATGAATCATGCAGTTTGATTGGTGCAGTTAATACTGTTACATACAAAGATGGTATTCTTAAAGGATACAATACTGATATGGACGGTTTCCTAGAACCGTTTAAGAAGAAAAAATTGAATATTGTAAATACCAAAGTACTTCTTCTTGGAGCAGGAGGAGCTGCAAGAGCAATAGTTGCAGGGTTTGCAAAAGAGAAAGCAAATAGTATAACCATTGCAAATCGAACACTAGAAAATGCCAATAATCTTTCAGAGTTTGCAAAAAAAATTGGATTAATTGCTAATGCAATCAAAATTGATGATGTTAGTGATTCTGTAAAAGATTATGACATTATTGTTAATGCTACATCAATTGGTCTGAAGAATGAAACAAGTCCAATTTCCTTAGAAGGCATTAATGAAAAAACAATTGTTTATGACATTGTATACATGCCAATGAATACGGATTTTATTAAAAAAGCAAAAGAAAAGAAAGCAATTGTTATTTTTGGGTATGAGATGCTCCTAGGCCAAGCAGCAAGATCCTTTGAGATTTGGCATGGTATGGAGGCACCCTATAATGCAATGAAAAAAGCATTGTTAGGAGGATTTTGATGGCAAAAGCAAAGGCTACAGTTCATGGAGCAATTTCCCTCGTAAATGCAATTGCAAACCAAAAAGGAGCAACTTTAGGAATTGCATTAAAAGTAGAAGCAACAGTTGAGACCAGTTATGGGAAGGGAATTACAATACGATCTAAAAATAAAAGTCTTAGTACTCGTTTGATCCATAAGACTATTGAAAAAATTGTTTCAAAGAAAGATTTGGAACAAAATAAAATTACAATTACACTTAATTCAGAAATTCCAACGGGGTACGGACTCAAAAGTTCTAGTGCCATTTCATCTGCAGTTGCATTAGCGTGTGCAAAGATATTCAAATCAAAATTTACTGATCAGCAAATTTTACTTGCAGGGGTTGATGCGTCAATTGAATCCAAGGTGAGTATCACAGGAGCATTTGATGATGCATGTTCATGTTACTATGGAGGGTTCAATGTTACGGATAATTCAAAGAAAAAACGAATTCATTTTGAAAAAGGTCCAAGCAATTTAGTTGTAGTGATCTTTATCCCAAAAAATAGAAAAAGAGGGAATTTAAAAAGTCTCAAAGCTCTTTCGGCAGTATTTGAAAAAGCATGGGAATTAGCAAGAAAAACAAACTATTGGGAAGCGATGATCATTAATGGGTTGGCAACTGCATCCATTTTAAATTCAGATCCAAAAATCATTACAAGTTTAATTGAAAAAGGTGCACTTGGGGCATCAGTTTCTGGAAATGGACCTGCTGTTGCAGCAATAACAAAAAAAGAAAATGAAGTAGACATAAAAAAAGTATTTTCAACATTAGAAGGAAACGTGATTGTTTCAAAAGTAAGTAACATAAAGGCTGAAGTTCATGAGTTGTAAAGTTGGAAAATCAAAGATTTCAGGTGAAGTAGTTTGTCCTCCAAATAAAAGTTACACACATAGAGCAATTTTTCTTGCATCGCTTGCAGGAAATAACAGTAGGGCTGATAATGTATTACTCTCAGCAGATACTATAGCAACAATTGAGGCTTGCAGAAAATTTGGAGCAGAGATAGAAATTAAAAATTTGTCAATTATTGTCAAAAATCCTATAAAATTAGGCATAATTGTGCCTGAAATCAATTCAGAAAACTCTGGAACAACAATCAGAATTGCCTCAGGAATTGCCAGTTTGTTTTCTGAAGAGATTGTCTTAACAGGGGACTCTAGTCTGCAAAAAAGACCGATGCAACCTCTCTTAGATGCACTATCAAGTATAGGAGCAAAGTGTAGTTCAACAGATGGAAAACCGCCCATCAAAATCAAAGGAAAGATTTCAGGAGGCAATGTGACAATTCCAGGAAATTTTTCAAGTCAATTCATCTCTGCATTATTAATTTGTGCACCACTAACAGAAAATGGAATTAACCTAACCATAGAAGGAAATTTGGTTTCAAAACCATATCTTGATGTAACTATTGCTACAATGAGAAAGTTTGGAGTTACAGTCCAAACATTAATTCCATACAAAAGATACAACATAGTACCACAGATCTACAAAAGTGCGACATTTACAGTTCCAATTGATTTTTCTAGTCTTGCGCTACTTCTTTCAGCTGCAGTACTTAATGGAGAAGGAATTACAATCAAAGGTAGTATTGGAAACTTGCCACAAGGAGATGAAGTTTTCATTGATATTTTAGAACAATTAGGTGTAAATGTAACAATCAATGAAAAAGAAATTAAAATCAAATCACCTAAAAAATTAAAAGGAGGAAAATTTGATTTGAGTAATTCGCCAGACCTTCTTCCACCTCTTGCAATCTTGGCATTAAATACATCATGCCCAATTGAGATAGTAAATGTAAAGCATGCAAGATTAAAAGAAACAGACAGAATTGCAATTTTATCAAGAGAACTTGTAAAACTTGGAATCAAAATTGAAGAAAAAGAAGATGGGTTGATTCTAGAATCATCTGAAAATCTAAGTGGGGCAGAATTGAATTCTGAAAATGATCATAGATTATTTATGGCATTTTGTATCGCTGGAATGTACATTGGAAACTGCACTGTAACAGATCCAGAATCAGTCAAAATTTCATATCCAAATTTTATAGAAGAGATGAATAGTCTTGGAGCAAAAATTCAAGTTCAGTAAAACAATTTTTAGAAAATTTTAGATGAGAAATCACCACATACTCAATCATTTAGAAAATACCATCAAAATACAAAAATTTGAATCCTAAAAATAGTCCATTTTTATGCCTAATTTGATATGAATATCCTATAAATTGGTTCAAAATCACAATTATAAACATCATTTAGCTTTGATATTATGTTGCCGGGAAATTCTATTGGTCAGCGTCTTGTTTTAACAAGTTTTGGTGAAAGTCATGGAGTAGTTATTGGGGCGGTGTTAGATGGTTGTCCTGCAGGATTAGAAATTGATGAAAAAGAAATCCAAAAGATGTTAAACCTTAGAAAACCAGGTCAAAATATTATTTCAACTCAAAGAAAAGAAGGTGATATTGTTGAAATTATCTCAGGAGTTTTTAGAGGATATACTACAGGCGCTCCAATTACAATGATTATTTGGAACAGTGATCAAAAATCAAAAGATTATGAAGTTTTGAAAACAAAACTAAGGCCAGGGCATTCGGATTATCCTGCTATGATAAAATATAATCATTATAATGATTACAGAGGTGGTGGAAGATTCTCTGGAAGATTAACTGCAACACATGTCATGGGAGGGGCCATTGCAAGAAAATTACTTAAAATAACTTTAGGAATTGAAACAAACTCATACACATCACAAATTGGAAAAATAAAGATGAAAATGGGGTTTAATAAAAAAATGATTAATTCAATTTATAAAAATGAAGTAAGATGCCCTGAAAATAAAACTGCAATAATGATGAGAGCGAGTATTTTAGATGCAAGAAAGAAAGGGGATTCTCTTGGGGGCATAATTGAATCAATCACAACAAATGTTCCAGTAGGACTAGGAGAACCAATTTTTGGTTCATTAGAATCAGATTTGAGTAAAGCAATTTTTTCAATTCCATCTGTTAAAGGAATTGAATTTGGTTCAGGATTTGGAGGTTCAGAACTTTATGGTTCTGAAAATAATGACTTGTACACCATTAAGAAAGGAAAGATAGTAACAAAGACAAATAATTCTGGCGGAATTCTTGGAGGTATTTCAAATGGAATGCCAATTACTATGAGAATTGCATTCAAGCCAGCATCATCAATTGCAAAAAAACAAAGCACAGTAGACATTAAAACCAAAAAAGAAACAACACTTCAAGTTAAAGGAAGGCATGACCCATGCGTAGTACCTAGAGCACCACCCGTAGTAGATTCACTTGTAGCCTTAACCCTAGCAGATCACGCACTCCTTGCAGGGGCAATCAAGCCTGTTTTGTAAGAAAATGTCAGATATCAATGAACTTCGAAGTAAGATGGATGAAGTTACTCTGGAAATGATAAAACTGCTAAAAACTAGAACAGAAATTGCAAAAGAGATTGGAGAAGTCAAAAAGAATATTGGTAAGGGTATTACTGATGAATTACGAGAAGATAATTTACGTGGAAAAGTAATTTCGCTGTGCAAGAATATAGGACTTGATGAAACAATTGCAACAAAATATTTGAATTTTCTCTTAAATGAATCAGTAAAGGTTCAATCAAACAATAAACAGACACGTCTATCTATTTTCTTAAAAGCAAAATCACTTGAGCAACAAGGAAAGAAGATCATCCATATGGAAGTAGGAGAACCAGACTTTTTACCACCGCCTGTTGTAAAAAATGCATTAGAAGAAGTGTTTGACAAAGGATTTCTAAAGTATGGTCAAGTAAAAGGAATGCCAGTCTTTAGAGAAGCACTAGTAAAATATATCTCTAATAAATTCAATACCAATATTGCACAAGATAATATAATAGTTAGTCCTGGTGCAAGATTTTCAATTTTCACTGCAATAACAACACTTCTTAATCCAGGAGACGAGATGATTGTGATAGAACCTGCATGGCCCGCATACAAAGAATGTGCACTAAATGCAGGAATTAAAGTTAGAACCATCAATACAACTCTAGAAGACAAGTGGGAACCATCTCTGGAACAGATCAAAAATATAATTAATTCAAATACAAAAATGATTGTACTAAACTATCCAAACAATCCAACAGGGAAGATTCTTCCTGAAAAGTTACAAGATGAGATAGTTGACCTAGCTAGAAAAAATAACCTCTATGTGTTAAGTGATGAGATCTATTCGCAATATGTAAAAAGTAGTTGGAAAAGCATTCTAAGTTACAATTATGAAAAAAGCATTGTTACTCAATCATTCTCAAAATCCCATGCTATGACAGGGTTCAGAATTGGGTATGCTATAGCAGATACAAAAATTATCGAAAAAATGGCAAAATTAGAGGCATTGTGTCTAACAAATGTCTCAGAGCCTATTCAATATGTAGCTATGAAAGCACTTGAAGCAGATACGTCCAACAATTCCAATAAAGTTCAAAGTAGACTAGATGTGTTGACACAAAAAGCAAAAGAGATGGGGTTAGATTTTGTTGTTCCAGACGGAGCTATGTACCTTTTTGCACGAGTTAACCAAGATGGATTTGATGGGGTTCAATTTGCTATCAGTACACTTGAAAAAGGTTTAGCAGTAGCGCCAGGAGAAGGATTTGGGGATTACAAAAATTTCATTAGGATTTCAGCATGTCAAGACGAAAAAATACTAATTAATGGAATGAATATACTGAGTGATATCATGAGTGAGAAACAATGAAGAAAAAACTTACAGTTCTTGGAGCTGGAGGTCAAATGGGACAATGGTTTATAAAATATTTTGCAAGTAAAAATTTTGAAGTAACAGGTTATGATTCAGAAAATAAATTTTCAGGAAAAGACATCATTGAGGCACAGTCTTTAGTTGGGGCAATTCTAAAGGCAGATTACGTTGTTTTGTGTACTCCAACAAGAAGAACGCCAGAGATTATCAGATTAATCGCAAAAGAGATGAAGAGAGGAACATACCTCATTGATATTTCGTCTGAAAAATCTAAAGTGGCAACATCATTATCAAAGATGCCAGATAAGATCAATCCAATTTGCATCCATCCAATGTTTGGTCCAGGAATTAAATCAATCAAAGGTCAAAATATAATTTCAGTTCCAATCAAGGATGCTAAAAAAGAATTAACTGTTGCAAAATCATTATTTGATGGAGCAAACTTTGTTAGTATCGACGCAATAGAACATGACAAAAAGATTGCAGTGATTTTAGGATTAACCCATTTAGTGAATCTTGTTTTTGCAAAAATCATCTCAAAAGATGAAAAGACACATCTAACAGAAAAAATGTCAGGAACTACTTTTAGAGTGCAAAAGATATTAGCAGAAAGCATAATGAACGAGTCTCCAGAATTAATTGAAACCATTATTGCAAACCCGGAGATTAGAAGATTTGCGGAGGAACTTTGGAAAGATGTTGGAAGATTACTCACAGCTGTTCAAGAATCAAAGACAGAAGAGGTGATTAACTACATCAAAGAGTGTCAAGAGAGAATTGCCAAACATTCTGACACTAATGAATCCTATAAAAAACTGACAAAAATGGTCAAAGCCGTTGAAAAATAACGGATATGCGTTCAACTAAGATAGTTACTTCTTTCATTAAGGACAATGAGAAATTATTGATTCTAAAGAGGAGTGATAAAGTAAAATCAATGAAAGGGTTATGGGCAGGAATTAGTGGAATCATAGAAAAAAATGAACGGCCTCTAAAAAGGGCAAAAATTGAGATTTTTGAAGAAGTTGGAATAACAGAAAATATGATCACACTTGTTAATTCTGCAGAAGAGATGAGAGTTAATTCTCCTCAGTACGAAAATCATGAGTGGAAAATATTTCCATTTTTGTTTGAAGCAAAGAATCCAATAATTAAACTTAATTGGGAAAATTCTGAATTTAAGTGGATAAATGCAGAAGAGTTGAAAAATTATGATACAGTTCCTAGTCTTCAAAAAGTATTATTCAATCTGTTGTAAACTTTGATTTTCTTTTTCATACTTTTTTTGCTGTGGCATTATGATGTAAACACAAGCACCACCACACATTGTACAAGGAACGTTATTTCCGGGGTGTTGTCCAGTTCGACTATGAATTTTTGCTGCTTCCTCAGGATCGATTGATAATGCAATTTGTTTTTCCCAATCCAAAGTACGTCTGGCTTCAGTCATTTCCATATCCCATTTGATTACCTTGTCACGAATTTTCACAAGATCACCTGCATGAGCAGCAATTCGATATGCAATCAGTCCAGCTTTTACTTCTTCTACATTTGGTAAAGCAAGATGCTCAGAAGGAGTAAGATAACATAAAAGATCAACACCCTCACTTGCTGAAACTGCGGCTCCAATTGCACTTGCAATGTGATCATGGCCAGATGCAATATCAGTTACCAAAGGACCAAGAACATAATATGGGACATCGCCAATTAGCGATTTTGCTAGTCTAACATTTGCTGCAACCTCATTTAGTGGAACATGACCTGGACCTTCAACCATCACTTGAATATCTTGTTTGTGAGCACGTTTTGTTAATTGAGAGATATTGATCATTTCTTGAACTTGTAATTCATCATGAGAATCCAAAATTGAGCCTGGTCTAAGTGCATCTCCGAGGCTAAATGTTACATCATATTTTTTAGCAATTTCAATTAGATAATCATAATGAGTCAAGTATGGGTTTTCTTTATCATGTTTTAACATCCATGCTGCAGTAATTGTTCCTCCTTTACTTACAATACCAGCATATCTCTGAACTTTCAGAATTCGTTTTGCAATATCTTTTGTAATACCGCAGTGAATTGTGGTATAATCAACTCCATCTTTTACATTGTTTTCAAATGCATTTAGAAAATCATCTTCAGTTAGATTCATAGGATTTTTGTGAACATTAACACCATAGTTGTAGGCTTCATAAATTGGAACAGTTCCAAAAGTTATTGGAGCAACATCTAAAAGACTCTGTCTAATTTTTTTAATATCACCACCATCACTAAGATCCATGATTGTATCTGCATGATATTTTACTGCAATCCTGGCTTTTTCAATTTCTTCTTCCAAGTTTACATTTAGAGTTGAGGTTCCAATGTTGACGTTTACTTTAGTTTTAAGGCCTTTGCCAATTCCAACATTATGAATTTTTTGTGGTCGGATATTATTACTTGGAATTATTATAGAACCACGTGCTATTTTTGGAATTAGCCAATCAAGTGAAACATCTTCATCTTTTGCCACTTGTTTCATTTCATCTGTCGCAACACCACGTCGTGCAGAAGACATCTGAGTTGCCATAAAATAATCTATGTGTTTACCTGATTTAAACAATCAAAAAAAGTACAAAAAATATTGATCGCTAATTATTTCTTGACACTATATTAAGAAAATTGATCGATCTTATATGTTAGAATTACCTTATATGTTAGAATGAGAGCCATTAGGGAATGCAGACATTGTGGCAGAGAGTTTTACAGTATGAAAGATGAATTTTGTTCTTTTGAGTGTGTTACTGAAGTGTCATCCTAATAATCTAAATTATGTTAGATGCATTTTTTCTTCCAAGGGCAGCTTTTCAGATTTAATTTTAGATATTCTTTCCAAAATAGGTGTGATAATACGTTCAGAATCGAGGAATTTACAAAATTTTGTTTAATCTCACTAACTCTTTGTATTTATTCAATTTCTGGTAAAACTAATGAAATATAATTCCAAAGTTTTTGATTTTCAGATTTTTAGAGATTCTTTTTCAGATATGTTTATCATCTAGGAGGACTCAGCTCTCTTCAATTTTATTGTCAATATTTTTAGAAACAAGATATTGCTTTCCACATTTAAAACATTGCCATAGAAATTTTCCATCTTTCATTGTTTGGTATTGCATTGGCAATAAGCAAGTTGTGCATCGCAATTCGTGAGGGGGATCATTTACCAGGGGGATTTTACTCATGGTATTTGCAAGTCAATAAAGTATAAAATTGATATCAAAAATCCCAATTACATATATGAGAAGATTTGAGATTTAAAGGAAAAATAGATTAGTGCTAAAAATAAGAAAACATTGTGAATTTACTTTCAATTGGAGGTTCTGATCCTTCATCGGGTGCAGGGATTCAGAGTGATATCAAAACTTTTTCGTCATTCAATACACACTGTTTAACTGTAATTACTGCAATTACTAGTCAAAATACTTCAAGTTTTGGGATGATTGAACCTGTATCACAAAAAATTCTAAAAAATCAATTGGAATCAGTAATATCAGATTTTAAAATCGATGGAATAAAAATTGGAATGGTGTATAATTCTGAAATCATCAAAGTACTATATCAACAATTAAAAAAATTTAAAGTTCCAATAGTTATTGATCCTGTACTTAAATCAACTACAGGCGGATCATTAATTAAAAGTTCAGCAATCAAAGATTTTCGAGAATTTATAATTCCTCTTGCAACAATAATTACACCAAATAAATTTGAGGTTGAAGTCCTATCAAAAACTAAGATTACCACAGAAAACACGCCTGAAAAGGTTGCAAAGATAATTCAAAAAATGGGGGCAAAAAATATTATAATTACAGGAATTGAAACAAAAAATAATCAGATATCAGATTTTGTACTAGAAAAAAACAACAGATACTTTATTTCAGGAGATAAAATTTCTAAAATTAATCATGGGAGTGGATGCAATTATTCTGCAGCCATAATTTTTGCACTTGCAAAAAATAAAAGCATAAAAGAATCAGCAAGATTTGCTAAACAATTTACATATAATTCAATAAAAAACGCAAAAAATTTAGGAATGGGAATTGCAATTACAGATATTCAAAAATATGATAAAATAAATTTAGAATTATCAGACGCAATTATTCAGTTTGTTAAAATTAAAAATATCTACAAAAATATTCCAGAATGTCAAATAAATTTTGTGTATTCCAAACAAAAACCAAAGTCAACAAAAGACATTCTAGGTATTTCTGGAAGAATTGTCAAAGCTGGAAGATTTGTGATGGTTGCAGGGAAGTTGACATATGGTGGTTCAAAACATGTTGCAACGGCATTACTAACAATGAATAAGAGATTTCCACAAATTCGTTCTGCAATAAATCTAAAATATCAAAATACAACTATAACAAAAATAAAAAAATCAAAATTAATAGTTTCTAGTTATGATAGAAGTCAAGAACCTAAAAATACCAAATTTAAAAGTTCTACTATAGAATGGGGAATAAAAAGTGCGATCAAAAACACAAAGAAAGTATCTGATGTAATTTATCACAGAGGAAGTTTTGGAAAAGAACCAATGATCATAGTTTTTGGAGAAACTCCAAATAATGTTTTGAAAAAAATTTTAAAAATTATTTAAAATGAATTTACTCAAATCCGTCCTTGAACATAAATAGTCACATCTCAAATAGGATTTGTGAAGGCAGTTATTCTTGCGGGCGGATTAGGAACAAGACTTGAACCGTACACAACATTTCTTCCAAAACCTATGTTGCCATTAGGTAAGAAACCAATTTTAGAGCATCAAATTGACTGG
Source organism: Nitrososphaerota archaeon (assembly GCA_022573895.1). Classification (GTDB taxonomy): domain Archaea; phylum Thermoproteota; class Nitrososphaeria; order Nitrososphaerales; family Nitrosopumilaceae; genus Nitrosopumilus. Next base: position 5,959 of record JACZTB010000026.1, on the reverse strand, counting down.
ATAAAAAAAAACGGTATCAAATCAATTGTTTTGTGTGTTAGTTATCTTAGAAAAACTATTGAAGATTATTTTGAAGAAGGTAAGAGATTTGGAGTTAACATAGAGTATGCAACTTCAAATAAACCATTAGCTACTGCCGGTCAGCTCAAAACTGCAGAAGACTTTGTAGATGATACTTTTGTTTGTATGTATGGCGATTCAATTTTTGATTTTAGTCTTAGAAATATGATAAAGCAACACGTTAAGAAAAAGGCATTTGTTACAATGAGTCTAAATGAGTACAAAACTAACCTACCGTATGGTGTAATTAAGACTTCAAAAACTGGAAAGGTCTTAAGCTGGAATGAAAAGCCAGAGATTAAAGCTAATGTTAACATGGGATGTTATGTAATGGAGCCAGATGTTTTGAGTTTTATTCCAAAAAACAAGCCATATGGAATGGATGATGTTATAAAAAAAGTCATAAATAGAAAAAAATTAGTAAGTAGTTTCATTTCAAAGAAAGGATTTATAGATATTGGCAATATATCATCTTACAAAAAAGCATATCAAGACTATGTCCAAAAACTTGGAAAGATCTGAAAATAAAAATGAATGAACCAATTATTAGAGAATTAAGAAAAGATGACCTCTGGAATGGATTTTTAACAACACTTGATTCGTTAAGACAAGCAAGTGATATTGACCGAAACAAGGCTGAAAAGATTTTTGAAAAAATTAATTTGAATCCAGATCACATAATTGTAGTTGCGGAATTAGGTGGAAAAATAGTAGGGACTACAACACTTCTAATTGAGCAAAAATTTATTCATGGAGGAGGATTAGTAGGACATATTGAAGATGTTGTAGTAGACAAGAATTTTCAAGGACAAAAAATTGCTGAAAAAATTATTAAATATATTTTTGAATTTGCAAAGAATAGAGGTTGCTACAAGACAATTTTAGATTGTACAGATGATTTAAAACCATTTTATGAAAAACTTGGGTTTAGGCATATTGCAAATGAATTAAGATTTGATCATGTCTAGAAGTATTCTTTTTTTGGGTGCTTTTTTTTGATCTTGAACAAATAAGCTCCAACTCCCATAGTAAGAGCAGATAACATCATAAATAAAAGTGGTAAATACTTTACTAAATCTGTAATATAATAATCATCAATTTTGTCCACCATGGAATAACAAACATACATTCCTACCAACATAATGATGCCACCTACAATAATTAATCCGCCAATTTGTTTTGAACCGTATCGTTTTGACATGATAAAGGCAACTGCAGCTAAAATTCCAGCTGGAGCAACACCAATGGAAACAAACTGAATTAATTTTTCATCTGCTGAAAATGTTCTTAAAAATTCATCATCACTGGGGATATTTATCATAAAGTTGTAAACTGAAATCATTTCTCCTGCAAACATTGCAAACAGAGCAACGCTGATAATTGCGAGCCATCTCTCAGTTGCCATAATTTTAACAAATTTTAGTTGATAAATAAACCATTCAAAAAATTAGGTAATTCCAACTAGGTTGGATAATTCTTTCCTGCATGCTGCGCCAAGTTTTTCGGCAGCCTCTTCAGGAGAGATATCATTTAAGAAAATCCCATATCCACGTTCTAATCCAGACCAAGGTTTGGTGATGGGATAAATTTCAAGATGCCAATGAATTTGTCTACTGTTTTTCTTTTCAGGAGATAGATGAAATACTAAATTATATGAAACATTTTTGACAGCCTTTGAAAGGCCACCCAAAGTGGATCTTAGAATTAATGATAAATCATTGATTTCTTTTTGAGTAATTTTTGAGAAACTAGTGGTATGTTTTTTGGGAGAAATCCAAAATTCGTATGGGTAAGAAGGAGACCATGGACAAAATGCAATAAATCCTTCTGTTTGAAGAACCATTCTGGGACCGCTAGTTTCCTCATTTACAATTTGACACATAGGGCAAACACCTTTTTCATTTAGAATTTTGTGTGAGGCTTCTGCTTCCTCCTCAATTGTTGGTGGAATTGTGGAAAATGTGATTACATGAAAATGAGGGTGAGGATTCGTATTTCCAGCTAGTTCACCATGATCAGCAAAAATCGAAACATAGGTAACTCCTTTTTGTGTATAAAGCCATTTCAATCTATCTTGAACAACAACAAGAACGTTTGACCATTGCTCAAGATCAATTGTTGCAAATGTGTCTTTTTTCTTTGGTGATGCAACTACAATGTAATGATAACCATATGCAGGTTCACTATAGAAAGGTCTGTCACTGTAAGTGTTTTCAGTGTCTATTGAAACAACTGGGTTCTTACTTTCAAAAACTCTAATTGACCAACCTTTTACATATTCGTCTTCATTGTCTTGAAGACGTTGTAACATTCCTTCTTTTGCAACAAGAGACAAAACAGAAGGATTTGTCATATGTTCATTTCCAGGTGCATAAGGAAACTTGTTTGGATCAATAACTTTGTCATCTTTTTTTGCAACAATCATGAAACGCTCGGAGACATATCCCTTACGCATATCACCCATAATTATAAAGGAAAGTAGATGGATGTTAAAATGTTTACTAAAGTACGATTAAAATACAAATAATAAAAAGTACATGAGAATTTTCAATGATAGGAAAATCATAGGTTCATCAAAAATCTATATTTAATTTTGATCGCATATTTTGATGGAAGATTTAAAGTAAAGTATCAGATCTTGAATGAACAGAGAATATTATGGATAATTCTAATGTTCACATGATTTACATTCTTTTAGACGGTGTTGGTGATCTTCCACATCCAGATTTAGATGGAAAAACATCACTAGAGGCTGCAAATACACCAACTTTAGACAAAATTGCCAGTAATGGAGCAATAGGAGAAGTAATTTCTGTTGGAAAAGGAATAGCACCTGAATCAGACATTGCTGTTTTCAACATGTTAGGATACAATTTCAATCATACAGATTATGTTGGTAGAGGAGTGATCGAAGGTATAGGAATTGGAATTGACTTTAAGGATGGAGATTTAGCACTAAGAGGAAATTATTCTACATTAAATGAGGAGGAAATAATCATAGATCGAAGAGCAGGAAGACAAATTGAGAGAGAAGATGCAGAGGGAGTAGCAAAAGAAATTGAAGAAAAGATCAAATTTTCGCATCCTAATACATCAGTTGTGGTTTCTCCAACAATTGGGCATAGAGTAACTGTTAGAATTAGAGTAAATTCTAGAAAACTATCTTCAAAAATTACCAATACAGATCCAGCATATAGCAATATTGGGGGTATGGGAATAGCAAAAGCTGTTGGTGATTTCTTAAAAATTGAAAAATGTTTGCCGTTAGATGAAACTGAAGATGCTAAATTTACTGCAGAATTAGTAAATGAGTTTTCAGAGCAAACAATCAATATTTTGAAAGAGAGTAAAATTAACAAGAAACGTCAAGAACAAAACAAAAAGCAACTTAGTTGTATTTTACTTAGAGATGCAGGCAATAAATATCCAAATGTTATTCCAATTAATGAAAAATATTCTATGAAATTTTCATGCATAGTTGATATGCCAGTTGAACTTGGAATCTCACAAGTTCTCAAGATGAAAACATTTGAAGCTGGTGGATTAACAGATTATGAAAAAAAAGCAAAAGTGGCTGCAAAGGCAATGGAGACTCAAAATGCAATATACGTTCATCTCAAGGGACCAGATGAATTTGGTCACGATGGAGATGCAATTGGTAAGATGAAAAACATAGAAGAAATTGATCAGAGATTCTTCAAAACTCTTGTTGAAAACATTGATTCGAGTAAAGTTGCAATTATCATTTCAGCTGATCATTCAACACCATGTATTTACAAAGGACATAGTGATGATCCTGTTCCAATTCTAGTTTCAGGTGATTTTATTAAAAGTGATGGAACAACAAGAATGACTGAAGAGCAAGCTAAGAAAGGAAGTATTGGTTTACTTCAAGGTGTAGAAGTAGTTTCAAAATCTCTAGAATTAATTAAATCTCAAACATAGTCAAGTTTTTTGCTTGTTGCATTTCAATTGCTTTGTTTCTAATTCGATCTACATCGATTGAATGATACATAGAAGGGGAAGTGCCTAATTTTTCTAAAACTCGACTTAGCATTCCAATGCCGATACTGAGTTCATCTTCTTGAGCATGAGCAAATGCAACTGCAAATAGAAGAATTCCTTGAATAATTTGTTTTTCTCGTCCAAAACACTGTTTCCAAGCACCTTCAAATGCCTCATGACATTCCCAAAATCTTTCATTGTTAAAGTAGAAAATTCCATCTTTGATACCTTGCTCTTTATCGATCTCTTCTTCGAAGACATGTCTGATATTATCTATAGGTCCAATTGAAGATAGTTTTTCAACAAGTGCATCAAGGTCTTCTTTTTCAACAGCTACATCAAATTCAATAAATTTTCTGGCAATTCTGGCAACTCTTATTGATACATTCATGTCAGATGTAAGATTTCTAGCTTTGAAAACTAGTTCGTGAGCATGTTTAGGAGTATAACCTTTATTTTTAAAATGAAGCATGTAGCGTTCCATAACAAGAGTTTACAAGAATTTCTTAAATCTCTTTTCTAATTACAATCAAGGTTTACAGCACGCTTTGTTTCATATAAACACGTTAAAAGTACCAAATTTGACTAGAAAACACGCATTATTTTTTTTTAATACACTGTAAAATGTCACTATAAATCAAAAAAACAAAGATTAGTTAGAAAATATTGGCTAAGTTTTGTACTTTATTTATGATTAACTGTTCGTATCAACTGTTAATTTGAAAAATATCTTATATCTCCACAATCTCTACACGTGATGCTTTTTTGACTTTGGAGAATTTGAGTACTTCCACATTCAACGCAAATTCGAATTTTGGAATTTACAAATTTCTGCATGAACATCAAGATCCTTATTGTATTAGTAGATTTGAAGGATGATTTGTAATGTCTTTGTGAGTATTAGCAATTGATTCGTGTTTGAATGTAAGGTTACATCTAAAGCATTTCCATGACTTTGTCATAATAATTCAAAGTTAAATTTAGAATATAACCTCCACGTAGAAATCATTAGAATGATTCATCAGTACGATCTAAATACTATTTTTGATGAAAAAGAGTTTAGAATAAAAAGAAAAAGTTAGAATTCTATTTTTGAACCTTCGTCTATTGAATATTGTTCAGTATGATTCTCTCCATGTACATCATACCAACTAATTTTTAATGTCAATTTTCGTCTAATTGCACTTTTGACTTCAATGGTATGTGCCATTTTGATTCTATCACTTAATTGTATCTCATTCATTAACAGTAAATTTCAAAAAGATCATTTATCCTCATGAGTGAAGATAAATTTTTGATCGCTTGATAAATTTTAACTAGTGTTGTCTTGCAATCCAATTAGATACAATCTTTGTAGCAAAATTAGTCTAAAAGAGTAATTATGAAAATAAAATTATTTTTTGCGAAGAATGAGAGTTGAGAAAAGAGGTAGTTAATGCACGAATGATTAGTTGAATTTCATATCTTAACGATGCATAAACTATAGTTTACAGTTAGAAAGTGGCTATTTTTGACTATTTAATGGTCAAATTTCCTGGCTTTGAGATAGGTTTGTGTGTCAAAGTCCAAGCCAGACCCCGAATTACCAAGATGAGAGGAAAGGGTGAACATAATTGAAATATTTTGATGCCATAAGAATGTAATATGATGAAAATGTTATAATAAAATATCAACACATATAATCAAAAAATAAAAAAAACATCACACTAATTTCTTGGTTGTGTGAATGTTGAAATCCATGATTGTAGAATATTTTTATTCAAATCAGTAAAAGTACTTGCACTATTGTTCCATGTCTGGATGTTTTTTTGGATTGCACTAGTAGTTGCTTGAATAATCTGATTTTGTACAGATTTAGCCTTGATAATTTGCTTGTTGGTATCTACAATAACAG
>JACZTB010000025.1 GCA_022573895.1 Nitrososphaerota archaeon | reverse complement strand
TATAATTAATTAGGCGGGAAAAATTATGATTAAAACTGAATGGTTTGCCAATATTTTTCGAGTCTAAATTACATTTGAGATAATTTACCAAACAGATTACAGATAATCTCTAAAAAGGGAGTCCCCCCCTCGCAGTCACTCAAAACGCGATATGACTTGCGTTATGATTAGAGTTTGTTTGTTGGAAAATTGTTATAATCAAATTTTTCTAAAAATAATACATGTCAATTCAAGATGATGACCCAATACCTTGGGAAGATGGTCGTCTAAAAATTTCTGACTTCAAAGGGAAACCTCCCCAAGAACCAATACAAGTTGATGAGGAACATGTAGAAAATGCAGAATCTGTCATCCTAATTAATCCTGTTGTAATTAGAACTAGTACTCATAAAACAGAATTCAAATTTGAGGAAGTTGGTATAAATGCATTATTTCTTAGAAAAAAATCTTGGATTTTTGATGGGGATTCAATGTCTTATAATAAAAAAGCAGAGATGTTAATTCATGAACAAGGTCATTTTGATATGACTCAAATGTTTTGTTTAATGGCAAGAGAAGAAGTTGAGAAGGCAATTAATGGTAAAACATTTCCAATACATTCTACCACTAGTTTAGAAATTGAACAAGAAAAACAGAGTATTGTAGATAATGTATTTTATTCTATTGTGGAGAAATGTCGAAAAAGACTGAAAATAGATCAAGATGAATATGAAATAGCAACCTTACATGGATTGAAGCCAGAAATTCAAGCAGAATATACTGAAAATTTTAACAGTGTTCTTCGTAATTGACTCTCAAAGGTCAAAAAAACTACTATAACGTAAAATTCCTCAGAGGCTACGGATTTTCCATCAATATAAAAGACTCTAAAATAATTCTTAAAAATCATTATGACCAGTTCTCAGAACCTGAGATAGAATCTTGGTTTGTCAAAGACATGCCATATGACAGAATAGTTCTGCAAGGAAAAGGATACATCTCTACTGAGAGTCTATCGTTACTGTCTGAGAATAATAGAACCGTCATTTTGTTAGATAATCGTGGCAATCCTGTTACTTTTTGCAGTGGAATGAGGAATTCATTGACTGCAACTAAATATCGAATGGCACAGTACGATACATTTCGAGACAAAGCAAAGACAGACTATCTAACAAAACAAATCTTAAAGGCAAAACTAGAATCTCAAATTAGATTTTTAAAATCAACTGGTAATTCAGAGATTCTTGCAAATATTCACAAACTAGAAAGATCTGGTATTAGTGAGGCGGTAAGTTCTAGGTATTACTTTGATTGTTTTGCTAAACTAATTGATAATAGATTTGAGTTTACTAAAAGAAACTCTATTCGAATTGAAAAGAAAAACGCTACCGATGTTATCAATGCTCTGCTAAACTATGGATATTCAGTTTTAGCAGGACAGATTTCTGCATACATCAATGGTGTTGGTCTTGATGCATACTATGGCTTTATGCATAAGAATCATGTTTCATTTCAGTCACTAGTGTATGATATGATGGAGCCGTTTCGATGGCTAGTGGATTATTCTGTTTGGAAGATATCTGATGCAAAATCAAAAAATAGAATTTCTAGAAAACAGTACTCCCATTCTAGAGAGGGAAATGTTGTCCTAGAGTATGATTTGATTAGAAAATTCTTGGAATTGTTAGAGCGAACATTTCAGAAAGAAAGACAGTATGAGTATAAACATGGAGCATTTACGAAAGATGGTTTGAAATCAGTTCAGGAAATTACGATTGCAAAAATTATGGTTCAGAATCTTGCAGAGTATTGTTTAGATAAACATAATTTTTTGATTAAGTAGGATTATCTCTTTGTTCAATCCCATCCTTTTTACCTTGAGGAATTTTATCAAAAATTTCTTTTGCTTTTTTAGGATCAGTGATCATTGTTTGGATAATTAAATTTACTAATGCAAATAATGTATTTGCAGTTTCTGGGTCATCCCGTATGTCTAATGTCCCAGCATGGACTGTTTCATTACCTATTACTCTTACTGCGTCAAGAGACTGTTGAATCTCAGGTCGCAATCCTTTACTTACCAAGTTTCCAATTTTTGTATTCAGATCACCGGATTGTTCCCCAAGATGAATACATAATTTTTCAACACAAAGTCGCAATAACGCACTTGAACCTCTAGATGATTTTGTTGAAATTGTTCTTGCCTCTTCAAAATCATTTTTTATATCATCAGGCATATCTGGATTAGGCAATGGGGCAATTATCATATCTGGATAAATCATTTGTTTGTTATACCATATTGCTAAACGTCTACAACTAATGCATTTTGAAGTGACATAGTCAGTACCTCCATAAGCTGAATTTTCATTTTGATATGTTAATGGACTCCAATGTTGATCTGCAAATGCATTACAAAATGGACAGTTGAATCTTTTTGTTAAATGGGAAGGAGAAACATAACTCATGATGTCATTTTATCTAATTTTGAAATAATTATAGATTGTTATCTTGTTTATGACTAAAAATCCACCACCAAGTATTGCTCCAGCAAGTATTATCGTGATAATTATAAGATATTTCAATTTCGTGTGTTTTTGCAATCATCTTCTCTTGTTTTTGATTGATGACAGTCCAAACACAAACCCTGACAGTTTTCTACAGAGTTGTCACCTTGTGTATCAATATGATCAAATTCCCAATGAGTAGGATATTTTCCACATTCAGCACATTTTCCGTGTTGTAATTCATCTACCCGTTCTTGTAATAATGAGGTTTAGAAAATGAATAAGTGTTCAAACTGTGGTAAAGGACAAGCAGTAATAACATATCCAGGGTTATGTTGGAAATGCATCAAAGTTTCATTATTTGGAGAATAGAAATCTTAAATTCTAAACTCTTTTTGTTTTCCAAGACAAAACTCAGCAAGATTAGTAACTATAATCATTTCACTCTTTTAGATCTTAACTTTTTAAGTTTTTTCTCTACGCGTCTTAGATGTTCCTTTTTATTAGTTATGACACCTTTGATTGGATAAAAACCCGTAATCCAATTGCGAGTGGCTTTTATTGCATCTTCTGGACTTTTGTGTGGATATCTTTTTCTATAAGAAATGAAGTAATTTTCCATACCATCTTCAAAAGTCATTATACATAGTTGTCTAACTCATTACTATTTAGATATTGAAATTATTAGTTTTTCCAATACAAAACTCAGCTAGATTCTGAACTAAAACCTTCTCCAATTGAACCAGAACCTGAACCAGAAGATGTTCTTGGTATTGCACAAGAATTTATCAAATCTAGTCCAACATTTGCCTTTGATGGAATAGATGAGACCTTGAGTCTTGAACTTGTTTTCATACGAGAGTCGTTTCCAGAACCCCAATTAAACCAAATCAAAGAAATGGATAATGATAAAATAATAACATTATGCAAGATGGAAGTAGAATCTAGATTGGGTTGGATGTATCTTAGAGAATTATTAGATAAGGAGAATGAAGATTGATGTACAACGTACTAATCAGACCTGATGAGGGATTTCAGAAACACTACTGTCCAACTTGTAAGACAGAGTATGATTGCCCAGCATCATACACTGATATGGGTTGTGATGATGAAGACTTTGAAAGAAAGTGCCGTAATTGTTTAGGCATAGAATTAGGTGTTGATTTTGTTGCTCATATCAAAGTCAAAGATGTAAAAATACAGTCTTGTATGCCAGGACTACCAAAGATTAACTCGGTTCATACCACCATTTCCACTAGACTTTGACAGACGATTGCATAATTTCTATTCTTTATTAATTATTATATTAATTAATAAAGAATAAAATAAAAAATGAGAAGAGTAAGAAGAGAAGGAAGAGCAATTACAAAGTCCTTCTCGTATCCTAAATCACAGGATGAGATAATAGAAGAGATTGAAGTCATTGCAAGGCGTGAAGGCACATATTTCTCAGATATTGTAATGGAACAACTACAAAAATATGTAAATGAGCATAGTAAAAGCCAGAACCCTCAGACTGAAATAACATTCTTTGAGACTGGATTAGAGTTTGCAATACCAAATCTGTACAGAGATGAAGAAAATTGGAAAAAATTCTATGATCTGATAAAGAAACGACCAGACTATGACGAACTGGACAGACAACTCAACATGATAAATAACATTCATAACAGAAAACTAAAAGAATTTTGAAGATTCATTCCACCCTAGACTCTACAGACCTGGAAAAGAAGCTAGTCCTTGCGTTAAACGAGCATGAAAACCATATCAAGCTCATATCAAGACAGTATGGGGAATCACTGTCCAAAATCAACAGGCTTGAGAAGAGAATAAAGTCCCTGGAAGAATGGAAGTCGCAGCAGGTAATGATACAGGCTAACCAGATTTGACTGAACCAATTAAACTTACAGAAGATGATATTCAAGTCAGATTTATCTCAGGAGCAAGTAGAAAAATAATAATAAATTCTAACGCTAATTTTTATCTGAAAGGAGAAAAATATGATTATTCAAATGAAAGTATTGTGGATAAAAGACACAAACAACTCAAACAACAAATCCTAGATGACTCACAAAATATCCAACGAGTAGATGACCTGATGGCAGAGTTGGGAATGATAACCTAGAACTGTTTTGTGCAAATGCAATTACATGGAGAAAGAGATCAGAGATGTTAAAACTATTAGAAAACAACACTGATGGAATTTTACTCAAAGAAAACAAACAACTCAGAAACATATGGAAAAATGAAGAAGATTTAAGAAATAAATATCAAGTTAGAATGTTAAGAGCAGAACAGAAACTAGGAAGATTAAAGAGGTATATTATCGATCAGGTGGGCATAGTGGTATGATAATTCCCGAGATTAAAGAAATACTAGACTCACAGGAGAAGGATTGACTGAGATTGATCCATGTCCAAAGTGTAAAAAAAAAGAAGGTTATCATTGGGAGTATGCTAAAGATAGTAGTATGACTGGTGGATTTGGAACATGTAAAGCCTGTGGTGCAAAATTCAAATGACTAAGGAGTACAGGTGTCAATACTGTGGCTGTAGAAGTTGGAGCACAGTTTGTTATTATGAGTGCGGATGTCATGAACAGAAGAGGAAGAAGGAATGATGAGAACTATACAATGGTTACAAGACGAAAAAACCAGAAGATAATAATGAAGAGAGAGAGATTCAGAAAGCAGGACAAGACCAAAAAGTGCTCGTTCTGCAAGTATCCTGCAGTAATTACAATACCATTAGGCAAGGCAATAAGGCGACTGTGCAAGAGTCACTTGATTATTTATGAGAGCCGTGAGATACCAGTTCCAGTCATATTCACAAAAGCCTCTAAGCTTGAATAAACTCTGCAAGCTGTGCCAGTCAGTCAGAACGGATAGAAGATCCGGCATCTGCTGTCACTGCCGTCCGTCATTTGTCTTATCCACCCTGCTTTTCACCATACTGGACATGAAGTATTGGAATTGATATTCAAGTGTCCACACTGTCCGTATCATTCAGATAATCCCATCAGTTTGATAATACACAAGGGTAAGCAACATCACAAGAAACATTCAAGACTTTGAGTAAACTAACACAGGAATTAAAATCTCGAACCATTCTACAGGGTGATGTTTTGGATAAACTACCAGAGATACCTGATGAATCAATCGATTGTATTATTTCCAGCCCTCCTTATTGGGGATTACGAGATTATGGAGTAGAGGGTCAACTAGGACTAGAGCCGGACTTTAGGGACTATCTGAAAATCATGGGTAAAATAATGGACCAACTAAAACGAGTTCTAAAGAGTACTGGTTCCTGTTGGATTAATCTTGGTGATACATATGCTGGAGGAAAAGCTCACTCCGATTGGAATGGTTGTACTGCTGAATTTATAGGAAGAACAAAAGAAACAGAACAATATTTTGTAGCACAGTCTAAAAATCATCTACAAGCAAAATCTCGTTATGGTATTCCAGAGAGATTCTATATACAATGTATTGATTCAGGTTGGATAGCTAGAAATCACATTCCCTGGTACAAGTCTAATTCGATGCCAAGCTCAGTAAAGGACAGGTTCACAAACAAATAGGAATCAATATTCTTCTTTGTAAAGTCACAAAAATATTATTTCAATCTGGATGCAATCAGGGAGAAGACCATAACAGAGTCAAAACCATTCAACATTAGAGTAAGGGAAAACATTACAGGAAAAGCTCAGATGAAATTAGGAGATAGAGCTTGGACAGCAACTGATAAAGAAAAAATAATCGTGTTGTACATTGGCGATGATCCAACTATTGAAAAATTGTTAGAATCTGTATTGGGAAATCAGTTTGCTGGACGTTGACATTTGATATGAACTGTTAATCATAAATGAAGTACAAAATTTAGACAATATTTTCTGACTAATCTTTGGTTTTCATAATTATTCTTTTGAATAATGTTTGATTACAATTATGGTACTAATCTGCAACCCATCACTTAATTTGATCGAGATCGCATTAAAAATAAGCTCGGAAACCCTAATCATTTAACTCAAAATATAGGTACTCAGCAAAAATGAATTTGTTCACATTGTGAAAGTTAGAAATTGCTACATAAGGATTATGTAATTTTCAAAAGATGCACAAATCAGACTGGATTTAAATTTAGAATCCATCCATTTACTTTGAAATTTAATTAATTTACGCCTAAACATGCTAGGGATTAAACTATTTGACAAAACCCTTCGCTTGGGACCACAAAGTTTTCTATGAATTAAAATTAATTTTAAAAATAATAAAAAGATAGACGGGATTTAAGAAAACAAAGATGAAATCTTAAATTAAAAAACTCATTGCCTATTCTGTTTTTTTGACTTTTTGAGCTGCTGGTCCTTTTTGACCTTCGCCCACTTCAAACTCGACTTTATCGCCTTCGTTGATGAATCCTTCAACATCTGATTTGTGAACAAACAGATCATCTCCACCTTCTCTTTCGATAAAACCAAAGCCCTTAGTACGGTTAAACCATTTTACGGTGCCTTGTTCCATTTAATTTTGGAATAATTTATCACTATATTAAGTAAGGGAATCAAAAGCAGATTAAATCAAATTCTATAGTGACTAGAAATCTTTAGGAATGTGATTGTTTTCCTTTAACCATGTCACTTGAGGAAGTGTAAATCTCCAAATAATATCACCTCGTTCTTTCTCTTTAAAGTCCCAAGGCGCAATTATCACAATATCATTATCTCTAATCCAAACTCTTCTCTTTAGTTTTCCTCTAATTCTACCACGTCTGGTAATATTATCAGCACATTTTATCATAACATTTTCACCTCCAAGCATTTTCAATACCCGTCCAAAAAGTTCACCTTCTTCTGGAAGACGAAGATCTTTAAGAGCACTTTCATTTTTTACTTGGCGTTTGCCCATGAGATCATTTACATTCTGAGCATATAACTGATAGGTTAATCAAGACTTTTCACCACCCCTCGGGTTATACAAAAAATTCAAAAGGCACTAAAACTTTTACTTGATATGAGTGAAGATGCATGGTCAAATCTAGATAAAGTTGATCAAAAGATTATAGAGATTCTCAATAACAATGCTAGAACACCATCAAAAGAAATTGCATCAGAATTAGTAAAGTCAGGTCATGATGTTTCAGATAGAACAATCAGAAAAAGAATAGAACGTCTTGAGAAAAGTGGAATTATTAAAGGATACAAAGCGGTTCTAACAGATGTATCAGGGATTAACAAGTATCAGGCAATATTGATGAAACTAAAACCATCAAAATCCTTTGAAGCGGTAAAAGATTCTATCAAAGAGTTCATTGTCAAATTAGATAATTATCTCATAGTTGCAAACATGAGTGGGGAATGGAATATGTTGGTAATTATTCAAATTGATTCTGAAAAATCAAACACATCACAGAAAATTGTAGAAAAGTTTTCAGAAGAGTTGGTTGATTATAGAATAAATGAGATAGACATCAAGGATGCAAATATACTAAACATGTCTTTACTTTTATTGTAACTGTACTATAGACGTCTTTATTATTACCAGAAACTATACTATTAGAGGAAGCTGTGGAAGGTTCAGAAATAGCTAAACGCGACCATCAGAGAAATAAATCTGAAATTGTAAAATTAGTGAAAGAAATGTTTGGTTTAGAAAAATGGGGTGATGAAGAATATAAGAAAAAACTGCAAGAATTAGTTATGAAAGATGATGATCTAATTAGAAATGTTATTAGAAAAATTAAGTTAGAAAAAATTGAAAAAGAAGAACCTAAATCTCAAAATGATTTTGATGAAACAATACAAGAATTAGAGAGACGAATTAGAGAAGATAGAGAGTAGAGTAGACTAAACTCTTTTTGTTTTCCAATACAAAAATCATTAAATGAAACCTATTGTAATTATGAGGATTAGAAGATGAAAGGCAGAGAAACACTGACAAAAGAATTGACAGAAATTCGAAAAGTTATCGCTGAGCGAGTTGATGACCTTGTTATGATTCATAATTGGGAAAACAATGAGATTAAATCAAGTATAGTGGATTTGCTTCATCAAAAATCTGATATTTTTAAAGACATTGCCAAATTGAACGAGAAAGAATGAAAGCTGTAATGATTATCGCTTAATTTCTAAATAATAAAGACGCAAAACATCTCATTTTTTATTGTAATAAAGAATATTCAGATTCTGCAATGTTTATTGCTTTTTTGAGTTCATCAAGTGTAAAGGGTTTTTGAATAAATGCTGAGACACCTGTACTGATTGTTTTTTTAACGCGCTTGGTTGTTTTTTCATCAGCAGTAATAACTACAATTTGCAAATTTATTTTATCAGTGAGTAATTGTGTTGCAACAACATCGCCTTCAAGATCAGGTAATCCCATATCAAGAAGAACCAAAGGTTCTTTGTTTTCAGAAAATAGTTTTTTGCATCCTTTAATACCATCTTTTCCATTCTCAAAAACATAAATTTCAGAATAACCTAACTTTTCAACATAATTTTGCAATTTCATTGTAATTGCTTTACTATCATCAATGATGACAATAGGCCTTGTGACTTGAATTATTGATGAAGTAATTGTTTTTGCTTTTTGATATGTATCTTTTGCTTTATCAAATTCTCCCAAGCTCAAAAAACATTTTGAAGCGCAAAGTAATGCGCCTTTTACATTCTTTAAATTTTTTATATTAGAGTATTTCAAAAATAAATCACCTGCTTCTTTTATCTCATTTTTAGATTCTTTTCCCTGTCTAGTCTTACATTCAGCAGCTAACATATACAGTAAGGCTGATTTGATATGTTCTGATTTTTTTAGAGATTCTGCTTGATTTAGAAATAAGTTATGAGCAGTAATGAATTGTTTATTCTTAAGTTGGGTAACTGCAATCTCACAACTTATTTTTGGAGCCAATACCAATATCCAATGTTTTTATTTTATAAGATTTTGTTATGATAAATCAAATTATGGATTTATCACAGCACGGCCAATAATTTTTCGTGCTTTGAGATCTTCTAAGGCAGTGTTTGCCTCATCTAGAGTATATTTTCTTGATATGACTGGTTTTATTACACCTTTTTTTGCTAACTCGATTAATTCAATCATATCATTATAGTTGCCAGTATAAGCACCCTGAATAGTGATTGATTTGAGTGGAATTGTTACAAGAGATAATTCCAGAGAGCCTCCAAAAAGTCCAACAAGTACTAGATTTCCCCTTTTTCGTAAAACTGCTAGTGCTGTCTTTACAGTTTGAGGAGCATTTACAAAGTCGATAATACTATCAGGTCCTTTACCATTACAAATAGAAATTATTTTTTGTGCTGGACTTCCAGTTCCGGCAGATATAGACCCAATTACATTAGTATTTACAACAAAGTCTGCACCCATCTTTTTTGCAGTTTCAAATTTTTTGTCATCATTGTCAATGCAGATAATTTTGGCTTTAGTTATTGCTTTTGCAAGTTGAATTGCCATCAACCCTAAACCACCAGCTCCAATTATCAGCAAAAATTCTGGCGAGTTTGCATTTGCTTTTTTAACTGCAGTATATGCAGTAAGTCCAGAACAAGCAAGAGAAGTTGCCGAGTCTAGATCAACACCGTCAAGTTTGGCCAAATATTTAAAATTAGGAACTAATACATAATCAGAATACCCGCCATCTTGAAAAACACCCATTGATTTTGGTGCATCACATAGATTTTCATTTCCTACTTTACATGCAGGACAGTTTCCACAACCTATCCAAGGAAAAATTAGAACTTCATCTCCTTTAGATATTCCAGAAACACCATCACCAATTTCTTCAACAGTACCAGCAATCTCATGCCCTGGAGTTATAGGATATTTTATACCTCTATCTGTAACTTTCATAAATTGTCCATCACCAAGATCATAGCCACCTTCCCACAAGTGCAAATCACTATGACAAACACCTACAGATTTTACTTTAACTAGAACCTGATTTCCTTGAGGTTTTGGTGTCTCAGATTCTAATATTGCAAGAGGCTCATTTGGACCTGTAATTCTGGCTGACTTCATAGACTGATTTTTTGTCATAACAATATAAGAGTTGACTGGAAGTGAGAAAAAAATAGAGCCCTAAGATATTATGGAATATAACTAGTGTAATCATGTGAGTGAACCACAAATTCCCAATAGTATTTCTCAAGAACCAGTGAATATTCTATTTAGTCCATCATCTGTTGCCAAAAAAGACGTTTGGGATATTGACTTAATTCAAATTTTAAATTTATTGACAAAAATTCTAGAAAAATCGGGTAAAAAAGATCTTAAAGTTGCAGGAATGGCAGCATTATCATCATCATTAATTTATAGAATGAAAGTTGAAAGTATTTTTGCATTACAAAGAGCAGCAATGGAGAAAAAACCAATGCATCAAAGAACAGATATAGATATTCAATTAATAGATATTCCATTCAGGCATGAATCGACATATCCAGTTTCATTAGATGATTTACTTGGTTTACTTCAAAATCTTATTGGTACAATTGCCAATCCTCAATCAAGAAGAAACAGACGATTTGAAATTGAACCAATTGAAGCACCTAATTTCCAAGAATATTTCACTTCACTTCAAAGTATAATTGGAAAATACGAAGACTTGGTGATGAAAAAAATTTCATTAAAAGGATTTGGAGTACTTCAAGACATTATTGGAGAACTTGATGAAATTGATTCAATCAGATGTTTCTTTGCAATATTATTTTTGGCCAGAGACCAAAAGGTAGATCTTGAACAAGTTGGAGAAGACATCAAAATTACTGTAATAAAAGAAGAATTAACAAACTGATCAATTTTGGAGAAAAGAGTTCTTTAACTAGATTTTATGGGAGAGATGGATAATTGGTTAAAATTGTAAATATGGATGAAGCAACAGCAAGAATTGAGGCAGCGCTTTATTCAGCAGGCAGACCTCTCAGGATAGAAGATCTAATTAGAGCCTCAGGCACAGAATCTAGAAATAAGACACTAGAATTACTTGACAACATTATGAAAAAGACAAAGTCAGTATTCAAAGCGCTTGAAATAGTCATGCTTCCAGATGGATCATATGTATTTCAGTTAAAGCCAGAATTCAGTTCTACGGTGAAAAAATATGCTTCAAAACCAATTCTTCCAAATGCTACACTAAAGACATTATCTTACATCGCATACAGCCAACCAATCTCATCAAAACAACTTGTAGAAACAAGAGGTTCTGGTGTTTATGCACATCTGAAAGAACTAAGACAATTAGATTTTATCACTCACCAAAATGTTGGAAGATTAAAAATTTACACAACAACAGAAAAGTTCCAAAAGTATTTTGGAATTCAAGGAGATGTAGAAGATCTAAAACAAAGACTTTTCTCTAAAGTTAGGAAGACAGCAAGTATGAGTCAGACAAATTCTACTCCTCAAATTGTTACAGAACTAAACTAAGTAGGTTTTTTGATCCAAGCCTAATTTTTTGCGTTTTGTATAAATTAGAGTAATTCAGACAAGTTTTTGTGAAAAAGTGCGTAGAGAATTTAGCAACCTGTAAAATAACTGGAGGAAGAAGACATCCACTTAGAACTAGACGAAAGTATGAAATAGACAGATATCCAAATGAAGCTATCAATGGAGCTCAAGTTACAATAACAAGACGAGTTCGTGGAAATAATAGAAAGACAGCTTTGAAAACAATTGATTTTGTAAATCTAGCAACAGGAGATGCCAAAGTTAAGAAAGTAAAAATTATCAAAGTTTTAGAGAATACTACAAATAATGATTACAAAAGACGTGGTATTATTACAAAAGGTGCAATACTAGAAACACAAGAAGGTAAATGTAGAATAGTTTCTAAACCAGGACAAAACGGAATAGTTAACGCAGTTTTACTAAAGGAATAAAATGAAAGATTACGAACATATCGTAATCTGGTTGGATTATTTCAACAAAAATTTAAAAAAATCAAAAGGTAGAAGACAAGGATTAGAAAAATGTATTTTTGATCCTTCATTAAAAGAGTTGGTGGATGCAACAAAATCTGCAGGACTTGAAATTACAGAGTCTGATGACAAGGTAAGATTTCCTAAAAGACCATTTGTCAGGTCCGGATACGTTATTTTACCAAAAGGATCCTCCAAAACAAAAATTCTTAACAAAATTTCGGAAAAACTAATTTTAAAAAGGTCAAAACAATCAAAATAAAATCAATTCTAGCTCTTAGCTAAAGTAAAGTTGACAGAAGTCTATGATAAGAATATCATGATAGTGTTTTCAATTGCAGGAGGTAGGCGAAATAATGCACCTAGCCGGAAGTGGCAGGGTAATCATTCAACTATCTAACAAACTAGTTGAAGGACAAATACTCTGTGACGAAAAAGGAACTAGAGTTGCGAAAGTAATGGAATTGATTGGTCCAGTTAGTAGACCATTTGCATCTGCAACTCCTTTAACAAACAACATCAAAAAATACATTGGCAAAAGTGTTTTCACAGCTGAACAACCCCCTATTAGTACACAAAAAAAATTTAGGAGAAGAAAAAAATGAATATATTACAACCGCAAAGCTGTCCTGAATGTAAATCAACATTAGTTGATGACATGCAGAATGGTGAAATAATCTGTTCTGGTTGTGGCGTTGTAGTCGCAGATCAGATTGCAGATTTTGGTCCAGAAACAATTAGTTCAAATCTTGAAGACAAGATGAAGCTGGCAAGAGCAACAGGACAAACAACTTATTCTCAACATGACTTGGGAATAACAACCGAGATTTCACTTGGTGTAAAGGACTTTAGTGGAAAAACAATCAACCACGAAGTTGCAAATCAGATGCACAATCTCAGAAAATGGCAACAAAGAATACGAATTTCCTCACCAAAAGAAAGAAGACTTGCAAATGTTTTAGCAAAAATGGGTGAAACATGTGAGGGTCTTAATCTTTCAAGGAATGTGTTGGAAACCGCTTCTATGATATACAGAAACTTGGATGGACATGTTGATGTGAAGGGAAAGTCGGTAGTTAGCATTACAGCTGCTACAATTTACATGGCATGCAAACAATGTGATGTAGTAAGATCACTAGAAGAAATTTGTCGAGGAATATGTCCATCAAAAGATGTTAAATCAAAAACAAAACTTGCAGCAAGATACTATAGAACCATGGTAATGGAAATGGGACAATTTACAGTCCCAGTTGTTAGCATGGACAAATACATCTCAAAGATAGCAAATATGACACAAACTGAGGTCAGAGTCGAAAGGCTAGCCTTGGAAATTGCAGAAAAAACCAAAGACAGTAGCATTTCAGATGGAAAGGCTCCAAATGGAATTGCAGCAGCATATCTGTATGTTGCATCAGTCCTACTTGGACAAAACGTACTTCAAAGAGACGTTTCAAGTGTCGCAGGTGTAACAGAAGTTACTATCAGAAATAGATGTAAAGAGATTCTAACATGTTACAAACTCAAAATTACTTTGAGGCCATCTCTGACCAAAAATTAATACCCACCTTTTTTTATTTTTTTACCTAGAACTTCCGTTAGGATTAGCTAAATTTCGTCGGCATTATATAGTGAAACAAAATAATGCGCAACATGACAGTATTAGAAATCAAAGATCTTCATGTAACAATAGAAGGTAAAGAAATTCTCAAAGGAGTCAATCTAAAGACAGGTCCTGGAGAAGTACATGCTATAATGGGACCAAACGGTTCAGGAAAAAGTACACTAGCTTACACATTACTTGGACATCCAAAATACAAAGTTACACAAGGAGATATTTTGATTGATGGTAAAAGCATTTTAGGTTTAAAGGCAGATGAAAGAGCAAAGAAAGGATTGTTTTTAGGATTTCAATACCCAACAGAAGTTTCAGGTGTAGGATTTTCTCACTTTCTTAGAACAGCTTACAATTCTTTAAGCAAAGCACTAGAAGGAGACGATAGAGAAGTCTTCATTACTGTAAGAGAATTTCAAAAATATCTAAAAGAAAACTTGAAGAAGGTGGGATTAAAAGAAGAATTCCTTTCAAGATATCTTAACGAAGGATTCTCTGGAGGTGAAAAGAAACGTGCAGAAGTATTACAAATGGCAGTGTTGAAACCAAAAATTTCAATTTTAGATGAACCAGATTCGGGTTTAGATATTGATGCAATTCAATCAGTAGCAAAAGCAATTAGTGAAGTCTCTGGTAAAAATTCAACGACAATTATAATTACTCACTATGCTAGAATTCTAAAATACTTAGACAAACTAGACTTTGTACATGTATTTGCAGATGGGAAAATCATGCAAACCGGCGATGCAACACTTGCTGATAAACTAGAAGAAGAAGGTTATGAGTGGGTTACAAAACAGACAGCCTAATCAAATTTAAACAGAATATTTTTTCAAAATACTATTGATTTACAAAGTTCAAGTAGAATTTACTAAAGAATTTCTAGAAATAAAAAACAACCAAATTAACATTGGAATAAAATCAAAACCAGTCAAAGGAGAAGCTAATAAAGAAATCATCAAGAAACTGGCAAAACATTTTGGAGTATCAACTGTACTTGTTCAGATAAAATCAGGTCACAAGTCTAAGCAAAAAATTATAGAGATTCTGCAACAGAGAATCTAGTTTTTGTTTAAATAGGGTTTCAAGATTGGGAAAAACATGTCAGAAGATAATGAACAATACTATTTCAATTTCTCATTTTTCAAAGTAGATCCCAAATGGAGATGGATGGCAGACTTGGCAAAAGAGGAATCTGCAAAAGAGGTTGAAATTATAATTAGAAATTCAGGAATTATGTTTAGATCTTATTCAAATCTAGGATTAAGGGACGATACAGACTTTTTGTTTTGGTTTGCAGCAAAAACAGTTGAAGAAATTCAAGTAGTTATTGAGAAATTATACAAAACAGTATTTGGAAAATATATCATACCATCCATCACATACTTGTCATGTACAAGACCGTCAATTTATTCAAAAGAATCAAAGGCTCATGGATTTGTGACAGGGAATGAACCAAAAAAACACGTAATTGTTTATCCGTTTACAAAGACAAGAGAGTGGTATCTATTACCAAAAGAAAAACGCCAAGAAATAATGGATGAACATATTGCGATTAGCAAGAAATACCCACAAGTTGTACTAAATACGACATACTCTTTTGGAATCCATGATGAAGATTTCCTGTTAGCATTTGAAGTGGACGATATTAGAGATTTTCAAGATCTTATCATGGATTTAAGAGAAGCTCAAGTATCCACATATGTCAAAAATGACATTCCAATGATTGTATGTGTCAAAAAAGATATCATACCTCTAATTATAAGTATGGGATAGATTTATCACAAATTATTCAAACACATATCAAAATTTTGAAACATTTCCTTATAAAACCCAAATATCAATAATGCAAATCTTGGATAAACATAAATGATGAAATTTCAAATGGGAAAACAGTTTTGAGATGTACTGAAATAAAATCAAAACAAAAGGAGGCAAAAAATTGAATTACAATAAACTAGGGAAAACAGACATCAAAGTATCAGAATTAGGATTTGGTGCATGGGCTATTGCTCTTGATTGGTGGGGCAAGAAGATCGAAGAAGATGAAGCTAAAAGAATGCTCAAAAAAGCATACGATGTAGGAATTAACTTCTTTGAGACAGGAGACATGTATGGTAAAGGAAAAAGTGAGAGATTGATTGGTGAAGTTTTCAAAGACATGAGAGATGAGATTGTCATTTCCACAAAATATGGTTATGATTTTGAAGGAGTAGATCAAATTGGACACACTGAGCTTCCACAGAAATTTGATGAAGAGTTTACAAGAAAGGCATTAAGAAATAGTTTAGAGAGATTACAAACAGATCATCTTGACATGTATGGTTTGCATAATCCAAAACTAAATCACATAAGAGACGATTCAATTTTTAATGTACTTGATAGTTTCATTGAAGATGAAACCATCAAAACATACCAAGTGGCATTAGGTCCTGCAATTGGTTGGACACAAGAAGGTCTAGAAGTAATGGACAGATCAAATCTTAGTGCAGTTCAAACAGTTTACAATATCTTAGAACAGACACCAGGAAATGAATTATTGAGAAAAGCTGAAGAAAAAAATGTTGGAATTCTAGTTAGAGTTCCAGAAGCATCAGGAATACTGACAGGAAAAGTAAATGCTGATACTAAGATTGATGAAAAGGATCACAGATCAGTAAGAAAAGGAGAATGGATTAAAGCATCATTAGAAAAAGTTAAACAGATAAGATCAATTGCAGAAAGAAATGAATTAAGCATTATAGAATTAGCAATGAAGTTTATCATGACAAAGAAAGGATTTGCGTCAGTATTTCCTACAATGATCAGTGAAGAAGAAATTATTAATTATGCAGAAATGACAAAAGGGGAATACATTGGAACCTCAGATATGAAAGAGATTGATGAATTGTACAATACATGGCCTTCGTATGAATTAAAGGCAACACCTCAAGCAAATTAATCATCAGATGGTCATCCCAATAGATCCACAAAAAACACTAGAAGTTATCGAGAGAATGAAACTTGCCAAAATTGGTGAGTATGATAAATGGAGAGCAATTATTAAAAAAATAAAAAATGAACAGCCACTAACCCCTGAAGATCTTGAATACTATACAAATCTGACAAGAATTTACAAGGATTCAACCATCACTAGTAGAAGTAAAATATATCATACAAAACTGTCAAAGCATGATGAAAAGCCACCATGCAAAGTATGTGGTAATAATTCTCTATACTATTGCAACATGAATGACCAGTATTTTTGCACAATTCATGTCGTTGGACATGATGATAACGAGTTCTAGGAAGCAGGTATATTCTCTTCTAAATTAAAGGATTTTTCTACAAAATATTCAACTCGAATTTTTTTGAATTCACGAGAACTAAAGAGGATTTGATATTCAGGAACATTGATTTGGTTTTGTATTGTCTTTGCCATCTCATGTGCCTCATCATGAGTTTTGCAGTGAATCATTGAAAAGACATTGTATGGCCAGTCAGGATATGTGGGTCTCTCATAGCAATGACTAACTTGAGGAAATGCTCCTAGTTTTTCTCCAACTTCAGATATTCGGTCTTCAGGAACTTTCCAAACTATCATTCCATTTGCAGTAAATCCAACTTTTCTGTGTCTTAATATTGCTGCAAATCTTCTCATTACTCCAGTGTCTTCATACTGTTTCATTTTTTCAAACAATTCATTTTCAGTAATTCCAAGATTGTTTGCAGCTTTTACAAATGGCTCGTCAATAATTTCCATGTCTTTTTGTAATTCACGGATAAAGTCTTTGTCTTCTTCTGTGGGTTGAAATTTTACATCTTTAATCTTTTTTTTCTGCTCAGTGGGAGCAATCTCGTGTTTCTTTTCATCTACCATGTCTAGTTTTACACCAATCTTGAAAAGTTGTAGAGTAGGAAGCATTCTTACCTTTTTAATTCCCTTTAAGACGTTGAACTTGTCAACCTCTGCCTTCAAATCTACACCAGGTGGAACAGCCAAAGTAAACCAAAGATTAAACTGATGTTCACGTTCATAATTATGGCTAACGCCAGGATGACGATTAATTTGACTTGCAACATATTCTAATTTATCATGTTCAATCTCCATTGCAACTAGAGAACTTGTGTAACCAAGCTTTCGGGTATCAAAAATTGCACTTAGTTGTCGCAGAATTCCAACTTTCTTTAGATTATTTAGATGCTCTTTAATTATTTCTGGAGTAGTGTTAAATTTTTTAGCAATTGCATCAAAAGGTCTTGTTACAAGTGGAAATGTTGTTTGAATTTCATTAAGGAGTTCTTTATCCAATTCATCCATCGAAGTCATCAAGTCAGTAACTTGTCTATTCAATTAAAAATGTAGCTAGTATTTTACGCGTTGATTTTTAATACATAAATAGAAACTCAAGTCCTTTTGATCGATGATAGTTGATCTAAACCTTCATGATAAAATAGTAATTGTTATTGGTGGTGGAAATGAGGCACAAAAAAGAATCAATTCCTTGCTAAATCAAGGTTGCAAGATTCTAGTAATCAGCGATTCTGTCAACTCACAAATTAGTAAATTAGTAAGAGCAAAAAAAATCAAATTGAAAAAACAAAAAATTCAGGATACAGAATTTATTTCAAAACTCAAACCAAATATGATAATTACAACTACCAATAACAAAAATCTTAATCAGAAAATTATCAATAGTGCAAAAAAAAGTAAGATTATTGCATATAGTTCTGATAATCCCGAAGACAGTGACTTTTCAAATCCTGCAATAATTGATTTTGAAAATATGATTCAGATTGCAATTTTTACAGGTGGTCGTAGTCCAGCAATGTCAAAGAAGATTAGAATTCAATCAGAAAAAATATTCAAGAAGATTATCACAAAAGAAGACATTGCTCAAATCAAGATTCAAAAGATCGCACGAAAACTTGCAAAAGAAAGCATTCCCACTCAAACTCAAAGAAGAGAATACATACGTAGTATCATAACGGATAATGAGATTGAACAGTTAATAAAAGACGGTCAATTAAAAAAAGCAGAAAAGAGAGCCATTACAATACTGAGAAATTGGAAATGAATCAAAATATCATCAATGCACGTGTAACTTTTCGTAACTCACCAATTTACATTCTTGAAAAGTTTACAATAAAAGATGTTGGATATGCATATGAACAATTCAAAAAGCATTCAGGACTAGATGAATGTGTAATTATTCAAACGTGCAACAGAATTGAGTTGTTTGGCAAATCAAAAATATATGATCGAGACAAAATCAAGAAAACATGGGCATCACTTACTGGACTCGAAGAAGAGATATTTAATGAAAACTTGGAGTTTGCCAAAAACCAAGAAGCACTATATCATCTATTAAAACTGACATCTGGATTAGACTCTATGGTATTAGGTGAAGAGCAGATTCTAGGTCAGATAAAAAATTCCATTACTTCTGCTAGAAAGATAAAAGCATCTGGACAACATCTTAACACTTTATTTGATAAGGCAATTAGAATTGGTACTAGAATTAGAAATTCTAGTGGAATTGGTCGCGGTGGAATTTCAGTTGGTTCCATGGCAGTAAAACTTGCAGAAGAAAACATTGATGAATTAAAGACAAAGAAAATTTTGTTGATTGGTACTGGAGAAGTATCCACTCTTGTCGCAAAATCATTACAAAGAAGAGGATATGCTTTTGATGTAGCAAGCAGGACTATTGGAAGATCACAGTCATTTTGTGAGACAATGGGAGGAAAACCAATTAAATTTGAAGAAGTTCTTTCTAGATTTGAAAATTATAATGTGTTGTTTGTGGCAACAACGGCGCCATATTTTCTTGTAACACATGAAAGAATCATTGAGGCCATGAAAGACAAGAAGAAAGGAATGATGATTCTAGATTTATCAAATCCAAGGACTGTAGATGAGAAAGTTGCAACAATTAGGGGCATAAAATTAATGAATCTTGACCAGATTGCAGAGATGGTTGAAAAAAACATGAATGCAAGATTAAACAAGGTAAAAACCATTGAAAATATAATTAATGAGGAAGTATCTGTATTAGAAGCCTCAATGAAAAGACTAGATGCAGAACCACTTGTAAAAGAAGTATTCAAGAACATAGAGTATCTAAGAGAAAAAGAATTGCAAAAAGCACTTCAAATGCTTGATGAAAAAGATGAGAAAAAGATCAAGATTATTGATGAATTAACAAAGGCAGTTGTTCAAAGCATTGTTTCAACTCCAATGAATAATATCAGAAAAGCATCAGAACAAGGTAAACCTGATGTAGTTGAGATAGCAAGCAAACTGTTTGACTATAAAAAACAGAATCAGGCAGACTAGAATTATTAACTTTACTAATATGGTAAGATAACACCACCGATCTGGGCATAAATTGATAATGTTTTTAGAATTGAGATTACTGTACCTAATTTAGGAATTAAAAAAATTGGAAACAACAATCAGGCTTACTGCAGAAACTAAGAAGAAACTATACAAGATCAAGGGTCAAATTGAATCAAAGACAGGTATACCATCAAGTATGGATCATGCGATCAATGAGTTAATCAAAGAATACCAAAAGAGAAAATGACTTTATCAGCTGATGATTTATCAAATTTAGTAGAAAAATATCAACCAATTACAAGATACACTATAGGAGAAAATGAACGGCACATCATGTTTCATTTAGAAAGGGATAAGGAAATTTCAGTTTTAATTAATCAAAATGATGAAGACTTTGAGGGACTTGGTCAGTTAAGAGACAAAAATGAAAAGGGTTTTGGAGAAGCCAGTAGCATAATCAAAGGAAATTCTGAATTAGATGTTATCAAAAAGATTCTAGATAGTTTGTTAGGATATAATCTAAAAAAGGAAAATAAATGAAACCTGTAATAATTATCGCAATTGCATTTGTTTTGTTATTTGCCCTAATACCAACTGCTAGTTTGGCCTTTGGTGAGTCAAGTCAAGTCATTGTCATTCCAAGATAACCTGAATTTTCCCTCAATTTTTTCAAATTTCATTGTCCCACCTTTTTGAAAAGCCATCTTGTGAGTCTTTCCTTCCAAATCAACTATTTCGATCGTACAACTATCCCTCATACATTCAAAATTCACAGGAAACCCAAATGTCCTTTTCCATTCATCAAGTTTGAGATCGAAATATTGTGCAGTGTAAAGACTTCCCATGAATTTACTTATTTTAAAATTAGAAAAAGGTTTTCCAACAAACCAACTCTACATTATAATCTGGATTAGTAGGACTTTTCAAGCGTAGAAAGGGGGGATTCTATTTTTATTGATTATCTGTAATCTCTTTTGTAAATTATCTCAAACCACATTTAATTTAAAATAATTACTTGCCACCAATTTGATGATGACAAGCCAACGACAGGGTGGACATGAGGTTAATCATTCTGTCATAAATGTTACGTGAAACTGTGTAATAACATCTTTGATTTGTTATTGTACTCCTTTATTGAATCGAGTTACTCTTTTGTACAAAGTATCAATGGATTTTGATACATTTTCAGATGTAATTTTACTCAAAATGGATTTTGATAATACTAAAAGTCCTGCAACACCAAATCCAAGTAAAAAGCTGTAAAGAATCGCTGTATTAATATCAAGATTCCACGAATCTATTATTTGATAATATGTAACACTAGTGATAACTAATGTTATCCATACCACAAAATTAAATCTAAACAGAAATTTTGACTTGCTATCTAGTTGACCAAGATTCATTTTCTAATCCTCATTATTGCGATAATCATTACAGCTACGTGAAACTATCTTATAACATCTTTGATTTGAGTATTCATTTGTATACGGATATGTATACTAATGTTGTTTTAAAAAAAGATCAGGGATAAATCATTGTGTTACATATCATTAACATGGATAAATTATGTCTGATAAAGAAAAGCAGAAAAAACACTATGATCAACTTCTAATACTCATTGAGGAGATGTTAGAGAAATATACAAAATACAAAGAACATCCAGAAGATCATGTTGAGTTTGGAGTTATAGCAAAAGAAGAATTGGGAAAGGATAAAGAACGTACTGCATATACTCAATTACGTTTTGATATTAGTAAATTAAATTTCGAAGCTAATAACTAGAAAAACAAAAAGAGTTTAGATTGTACTAACCGTGAATAATAATCCCTAACATATCAAATAAAACCTCTGCATTTGCCTTTATTGTTTGACGTGGCAAATCTACTAATTTGGCAAAATCGGTTATAGGAAAATCAATAAAAATATCTTTTATGGATTCAGTCATTCCCCTTTCGCCTTTTTATTCATAAATTTTCTTTGTTATTCTATTATTTTAGGAATTTTTATGATTTGAAAACTCTACCATCACGTTTGTAATCTTCCGTCATTGCTTTGGTAACTGCTTCAAAATCTTTTTGTTTTCCTGAGAGATTTGAGTTAAATGATTATATCCAGTAAAATTAGATCTATTGCCTTTTATTGATAGAGTAAAAAGGAAAAGAGAAGGAATGAGATATGAAGTACATGTGCAAAACCTGTAAAAAGAAATGTGATGATATTACAAAACATTTGATGACAGTACACAAATTTTCAAAAGAAATTATAGAATCCCAACTAAAATCAAACCCAAATAGTTATAAAAGTGCCTTTGAAAAATTAGAAAAATAAAAAGAGTTTAGAATCTAAATTATTATATTCTAGGATCTTACATCTATGTTAAACTTACAATGACTGCATAAATCATTTCCAGATTTAGAATACGACAAACCACAATTTGAACAAACAATAAAATCTGCCATACATACTACGTCAAACAACGTCATAAATACCGTCAAGAAGATGAGTTTAGAATCTAATTAGACCCATACAATTTCAACTACAGTTTCAACCTGAATTTTGTTAGAACCTGAACATTGACCTTTACCCCTTTGATGTGGTAAGACTCTAACTCTTTCTTCTTCCCATTCACTTTTACATTCTTGAATAAACTTTGAAATGACCTTAGCCCATTTATCAGACTTGCATATCAAAAAGATTCTGTGTTGATAAAGGCAGCAATAGAACAAAGCCCTAGATTTAATGATCCTGTGACATACGAGTTGTTAGAGAAAGATGAAATAATGCTTCCTTGAGTAATAATCATGAATGAATTACCATTTTGCATTAGATGTAAACTGGTTCGAACTTCAAATTATAGCCTGATCTGTTCTGATTGTCAGGAGAATAGATCATGATACTTGGAAAATCGCTTGTTAGTTTATCCTACCTTACATGACTCGATTGAAAATTTATTTAATTATTAGCATGTTCTAATTCTAATGATTAAGTTATGAGTCCTTTGTTATGGGGAGGGATTAATTTCCCTTCTTTTTTATCAAAATTCTCTAAAAAATTCATGCCTAGAATTATTTAAAATACATAAAAACAGTATACTTTCATGGACGAAATCCAAGACCTTGTAGCAAAGGGACAATCATTTTTGGAAGATGGAAAATTTGATGAAGCCCTTGATTTTTTTGAAAGAGCACTTATTTTGAATCAGGATGATCCTGATCTTTGGAACTACAAGGGAATAATACTTAGAAGTATGGGCCGATACGAGGAAGCAATGGAGAGCTTTAACAAGTCATTAAAGATTGATCCTCGCGATAAAAATGCATCTTGATTTTATACTAACTAATTGTGAATCTATATTATTAACAAAATATTATCTAATACTGTGAATAATGAAGTAGATAAGATGTTAGCAGAAGCGTTTGAGTTTGCAGAGGATGGAAATTATTTTGATGCATTAAGACTCTATGATTTGACACTCAAAAAAGAGCCTGATAATATTAGTGCACTTGTTGACAAAGGAGCAACTCTACAAAACATGGGAAAATTCAAACTTGCTGTTCGTTCATATGACAAGGCACTTACTGTCTCTCCGAATAATCTTGATGCATTACTAAACAAGGGATCAGCATTGCACTCAGACCAAAAATATCAAACAGCAATAGAGTGCTATGATGCGGCTTTGAGAATTGATAAAAAATGTGCAATGGCACTTGCATACAAGGGACTTTCATTAGGTGAGATGGGACAACTACAAGATGCAATAAAACATTTCAAAAAAGCATTATCCATTGATAATCATTATGACTTGGCAAACATTTCAAAGAAAATGGCACAAGAACTATTAAAGTCAATTAAAGAAAAAAAAACTAAAATACAGTAACGTCACCAGGTGCAGGTTCTCGATTAATCTGTTTTTCATTTGATTCAAAGAAGTCTTTATGTTTAGTTTTTTGATGATCCCTCAGATCCTCTAGATTCTCAAAACCCTCATGGCACAAGTAGCATTTTGGCTTGTGTTCATCAACTAGGGGAAGTACCATAATAGGAATAGTATGATTGGTTACTTATTTCTTGAGCCTATAAGGAATATATCCAGATGAACAAATAACACAATATGCTAGAACAACTAGTCAGAGATTCTCAGGCGTTAGATCGAGCAATTGCAGGAGAAGAACTATCCTACAAAGATGGTCTTGATCTGATGGATTATGATAATCTACATCTACTTGGAGCAGTTGCAGATGCTACAAGAAAGAAACTAGTTGGCGACACTGTTACTTTTACAGCATCTTATTACATGAACTATACAAATGTCTGTGCTGCAAGCTGCCAGATGTGTGCCTTTTATCGAAAAGAAGGCGCGGATGATGCTTATACACTAACTCCACAAGAAATTGAACAAAGAGTTGCAATTGCAAAGCAGATGGGTGCTACTGAAGTTCATATCGTTGGTGGATTCCACCCAAAGCTTCCGCTAGAATACTATGAAGATATGATGAAAATTATCAAAAAGAATCACCCACAACTTAACATCAAAGCATTGACTGCAGCTGAGATTTTCTATTTATCAAAACTAACAAAAAATTCTACAAAAGAAATTTTATCTCGTCTAAAAGATGCAGGACTTGATTCAATGCCTGGCGGTGGCGCAGAACTCTTTCATCCAGAAATCCGAAATAAGATTGTCCGAGGTAAATGTTCAGGACAAGAATGGCTTGATGTGATTGAAGAAGCACACAACATGGGAATTAAAAGCAATGTTACAATGCTTTATGGACATATAGAAAAACCAGAGCATATTATTGATCATCTCATAAAAATTCGTGAACTACAAAAAAAGACTAACGGGTTCATCACGTTGATTCCATTAAAGTTTAGTTTAGATAATACTGAACTCGAACAAGAACATTTAGTAAATAACGAATGCTCATCTGTGTATGATTTACGAATAATTGAGCTATCTAGACTTATGCTTGCAAATGTACTAAACAACATCTCAGTTTATTGGGTAGCATATGGAAAGAAACTAGCACAAGTTGCACTATCCAATGGTGGAAATGATTTGGTAGGGACTGCATTTTCTGAAGAAATTTATCGTGCTGCAGGAAAGCCAACTGCTTCATCTGTTGAAGAACTTGCAACTAT
>JACZTB010000024.1 GCA_022573895.1 Nitrososphaerota archaeon | reverse complement strand
TCTGAAAGATAATAACGAAGTAAGATTGTGCCTACTGATATTATTGCTCCGATAATCAGATATGTTAGAACCATACCCATAATTGATTTTATTTGTTAAAGGTGTTATCATATATGGTATATCGATTTTTTTTCTGAGAGAAACAATTGTGTTTTGCGATCCCTTTTTTGTGTTTTTATTAAAATTCTATGATACTTTATAGTTCAGCAATCAGTCAAGATCAAGTTCAATATCATAGTTTTCTTTGTAATACTTTTTCTTGAATTTTTTATTATCTTTAATTCCAAACTCAGCACCACGATTCTTTGATACATATTCTATGAAACGTTCTTTGAATTTTGAATCCATATGTATTATAAGACTGACCATCTCACGAAAGGACTTTAATTCTTCATGGTCTAGTTCTTTTTTATCAATTATTTTTTTACCGATGCTTGCAGTCTTTTGTTTAGTCATTTGTTTAATGCTCTTCATTATCATATCCATTCTTTGTTTCTCTTCTTTACCTTGTTTCTCTAATTCATCAATACGGTTTGATTTCTCTTCCAATTCTGAGATGGTCTTTTGTTTCTTCTCATTCTCACGCTTTAGCTTTTCAGTGTCATCTATGATCAAGTCAATCTCTAATTTCTGATACAGTTCTAGTTTTTCCTCAGGTGTCATCCTGTCATACTCTAACAAGTAGCCTTTCTGCCCTGCAAGCTTCTTGGCAAAGTTTGGATCATGCCTTGATATTTTGGTAATACCATACGCTCTAAAAGAATGAGTGTTAATCATGAATCTGTTAGTTGATTCGTACTTCATGTCAAGGCCTATCTTTCTCAGAGTTCTTCTAAGTGTCTGCTCTGAATTAAGTTCTGCATATGTTTTATTTTCACTTGTACCAAATACTAGATCCTCGTCTTCTATTCTTTTCAGTATTGGCCTGAGCAGTTTACTAGCTTCCTTTGAGAAATAGGTGGTCCTGCCGGTCTTGAACTTTGCAATTGTAGCTGGGATTTTTACAATGATGTTCTGGCCTGTTGTAATCATGTGTCTCTTCCTTAGCTGCACTGTCTCACCTATTCTCATTAATCCCGATAACTCACACATTAAAGCAACCTTGTGATTGTATGGTATTGCTTTGAATATTGCTTGGATGTCCTCAAGTGATAACGGATAAAGTTCGTCTTTGATTAGAATTGGAAAATCTAATTCTTCTTTGATGTCTTGTGGATCTAGTTTGATACCTCTATAATGCAGATACTTTTTTACTTTAGAGAAATAATTCTTTACAGTTCTTGGGGCTAGTGAGTTGTTCCAATTAATGTATGCCTGGAGACAGTCATAAAGTTGCTCATCATTACATTCTTTTAATTCTGAAATATAATCTGCCTTGCCATATTTCTCCATACAAAAATTATCAAAATTATTTAGGCCGATCTCATATCCTCTTTGAGTAAGAGGATCT
The DNA here is from genome assembly GCA_022573895.1 of Nitrososphaerota archaeon. Classification (GTDB taxonomy): domain Archaea; phylum Thermoproteota; class Nitrososphaeria; order Nitrososphaerales; family Nitrosopumilaceae; genus Nitrosopumilus. Next base: position 27,481 of record JACZTB010000024.1, on the reverse strand, counting down.
TTTGAGCTAATTTTATCCATGAATGTTGATCGTGTTCTTTCTAGTCTTTGTACAACCATGCCTATCAGTTTGTTAGAGTGGTTAAAAAATAAAACTATTGAGTATTAACTTTTACGCATAATAAAACTGGATGAATACGCGGTTCTTAAATCAAAAAAAAATAAATCACATTTTGATGAATAAGAATTGGTATGGATCTTGTTCGTTAGGAATGATTTTACTGTTGATATTAACAAATACAACGGTATTTGCAGAAGTTACAAGCCTACAAACTAATTCTGAGTCATTTTACAAAGGAGATCAAATAAAATTTTCAGGAAATGTTGAAAAAAGATCTAGTGGTTTAGTGTCAATTGTAATTCGTGATCTTAATAATGAATTTGTTATGCTTGTACAAACAATAATCAATCCAGATGATTCATTTGAAAAAACCATAAAAATTGGAAACAGATTTTCTGAGCATGGAATCTACAATGCGACAGGATTTATTCTTAACATGACAAAAGGAGTTACTACAAATTTTGGAGTTTCGTTAAATGGTGTTCCAATAATTCTAAAAGAACAACAGATTAAAAATGAGATAACAAAAGAAAATATTATTTTTGAGGAAAAATCTAAACAAGAAACAGAGATAGAAAATATTATCACAGTAACTAGTATTGCCAGTTTTGTAGATTCTAGTAAAGACCCTCAACACTATATTGATAGATATTATAATGAACTGCTTTACAAGTCTTGGTTTGATAGAAACTATCCAGGATTGAGAATAGAAGAAGCAGTTGGATATACTGAAAATGTTTTAGAAATAAAATCAACGGTTCAAAAATTAATTGGTAAAGAAATCATACCTGAAGCACAAGCATCGTCTATTCTAAAATATACACAACAGCCAAACAATAATTCAGAGATTATACAAATTTCACTTGCGGTTGCAGGATTAGGAGTATTATTTGGGGCAGTTTATGCAATTAAAAGAAAAGTTGATGATAACTCCAACCTAATTTCAATTAATAGAGAGACAATAAGAAAAAAAATAATTCAGCCGCTATTTGGATTAAATCCTAAAGATATTCTTAAAATAAGATTAGCTAAAGGAGAAATCACTTTGGAAGAATATGAAAAAATAAAATTAAAATTATATTAACTTGATGTGACCATTGAATTTTTTTGAGTTTGTGAATTATTCCATGATTCTTTTCTAATATCCTTAAAGAATCTACAAATCATTTCAATTCCTGCAACAACCTTTGGGGCATTATTTTTTACGAATTCTATTCTTTCAGAACTTAATTTTGGTTTGTTATCAAGATAATTTTGGTAAACTTTGGCTCCATCATAATCAACATAGGCAATTCTTGCACTAAAGTCTGTTCTTTCCAAAACTAAACTATCACCACCAACAATTGCAGTATGATATGGATGAACGATTAAGGCTTCAGATAATTTCTGAGATGTGTTAATATTTACTTTTTGTAGTTCTGTTGCAAATGCATTAAAATCAGCTAAAAGATAAAAGGTAGCATCAGGTTTTGTGGTCTTTATTCCCTCAATAGCAGATAATGCATGATAAGTGTATTCGCCCATAATCTGATGAATGTTTCTAGTTACATCAAAATACTCATCCATTTCTTTACTAATTTCAAATCCAGCAATAGCAGCATGTTGAATTGGAGTAGATACTGCAGTATATACTGTTGCAAGAATTTTTTTGAATTGTCTTTTTAGGTCTGTTGCATGATGTGGAAAAATTACATATCCTAACCTGTAACCCCCGGCTGCATGTGATTTGGATAAACCATTTGTAACAAATGTACCTTCGGGATAAATTTTTCCCATGCTAACAAATTTTGAAAAGTCATAAGTTGTTTGGGCATATATCTCATCAGAAATTACAATAATGTTTTGTTCCCTACATACATCAGCAATTTCTTCTAGTTCTAATCTATCATGTAATAATCCAGTAGGATTATGTGGATTATTTAAAATCAAAATTTTTTGCCTATCCTGTAACCTTAGTGATAGTTTCTTCAGATCAGTAGGAGAGATTTTTTGATTTGCACGAGCGGGCAACATGTGATAGTTTTTCTTCAACAATCTAATTTGAGGTAGGTATCCTAACCAAGCAGGAGTAGGCAAAATCACAGTTCCGTGTAAAATCTCTAAAAGATTGAAGATTAGTTCTTTTGTTCCAGGGCCAACATAGATTCGCTCAGGAGCTATATCCATTCCAAAATAATGTTTGTTATATCTGGAGATGGCATTACGTAATTCAGGAATTCCTGGAACTGCAGCATATGCTCCCTTGCCAACATTTTTGATTAATGCTTCTTGAACTATTTTAGGTACAGGAAATGGAGATTGACCAAATGCAAATCCGTATAAACCAAAACTACATTCAGTATGTGGACAATCAGAGTGAAATTCTTTTAAAAATGTGTTTAATTTGAGATTTTCAGGCATCTCAATGTCTTCAACTTGTTGATCAACTATGAATTGCAATGATAATTATTATCAAACTTGATTAAGATACAAAGCGTGAAATAGTAAATAGCAAAAACTAAGATTTTTTCAACCTAATTTTGGAATTTCGTTTAAAACATTTGGATTTTCAAGAGATGATAAATCACCTAGATCCTTACCTAATAATTTTGATTTTAATAATCGACGCATGATTTTGCCGGTTCTAGTCTTAGGTAAATCTGATAACTGAAAAACAAGTTTGGGTCTAGCGATTTTACCAATCTTTTCAGAAATATAGTCAGAAATCTCAGATTCCAAACCAGTTTCTGATTTATCATCAGTTACAAAAAATAAAACGATTGCCTCACCTGTAATATCATCTGGAATAGCAATTGATGCGGCATCGGATATTTTTTTGTGTGAAATTACAGTATGCTCTATCTCTGCAGTACTAATTCTATGACCAGAAATATTCATCACGTCATCTGTTCTGCCACACATGTACCAAAGATTATCCTTATCAACATAGACATAATCTCCGTGAAACCAAATATTTTCAAATCGTGACCAATAAGTTTCAAGATATCTTGCATCATCATTTAGTAATCCTCTAGTCATTGCAGGCCATGGAGATTTGATAACTAAGTAGCCATTTTGTTTTTGTATAGAATTTCCGTTGTCATCAAATACATCTAAATTCATTCCAGGGACAGGGATTCCAACGGTAGATGGTTTTAGATTCATTCCAGGAAATACAGACAACATTGCTCCTCCAATTTCAGTGCCACCAGATAAATTCATGATAGGAATTTTCTTGTTACCAACTTTTTCAAATAACCACCACCATGAATCTATATCAAGTGGTTCACCAGTGGTTGGAATGTTTTTGATTTTATCTAATGAATATAATTTTAGGGGTTCAATGTTATTTTTTTTAAACAATCGTACTGCAGTTGGAGATATTCCAAAAATTGTTACCTGATAGTCAGATAACATCTTCCATATTCTATCAATAGTTGGAAAATCTAATGCGCCATCATAAATTACAGCACTTGCACCCATTATCAAAAGACCGTAGACATTCCATACTAAACCTGTAATCCAACCAATATCCGCAGGCCAAAATAATGTGTCATTTTTATTCATATCAATTAGATATGCAGCCTGATGTCCTGCAAAAACCGAAAAGCCACCATGAGTATGAATTACGCCCTTAGGCTTACCTGTTGTGCCTGATGTATGCAATATAAACAAAGGATCTTCAGAATCTAAAATTTCAGTGCGACAAATAATTTTTTGAGGAGATACCAGTTTATCATAAAAAATTATTTTTTCTGATTCCTCATAATTGTCAATTCCATTGTAAGATACCACAATAATTTTTTCAATAACTGTATCTTTGATTGCAATCTCTGAAGTTTGCTTTTGAGAAACAGGTTTTCCTTTTCTATAAAATCCATCAGAGATAAAGAGAATTTTTGCCTGACAGTCCTGCAATCGTATGTGTAATGATTCTGAACTATATCCAGAAAAGATTACAGTCTGGATTGCACCAATCTTTGATGCTGCAAGGATTGCTAATATTGCTTCTTCAATCATAGGTAAGTAAATTGCAATAACATCACCTTTTTTTATTCCAAGTGATTTGAGGCCATTTGCAAGTTTTGATACTTTGGAATTCAATTCTAAATATGAAATTTTAGATGTTTGTCCATTTTCAGATACAAAATAATATGCAATTTTTTGAGGACTTAGTTTTGCAAATTTTTCAACAGATGATTTGTAGATGTTTGTTTTGCCATTAACAAACCATCTTGACCATGCAATTCCCTTAGAAACATCTAGTGTTTTAGTGTAAGGTACATCCCAAATAATTCCAATATCTTTATCTACTGATTCCCAAAACCATTCTAAATTATCTTTAGCTTTTTGAGATAGTTCTTCTAGTGATGATATGTGATTTTTTTGCATAAATTGAAAGATATTTGATTCTTGGATTTGTTTTTTAGTTGGAATGAATTCAAAATCTGACAAGTTCATTTTTTACAAACCCCATGAGTGTAAAAAGATTTTTTGATTTATGAGATATCTATTCCAAGACGTCTAGCACATGCAATTGCAGCTTTTCCATCGTCCTCAGTAATTCCTGCTTTTAGGAATTTTTCAGTCCAGCCAGTTTTAGTGTTCATAGTGTTTTCATGATAGTATTCTCTTAGAATCACACCTATCTGTTCATCTAATCTGTGCTTAGTAGCATCATTCATGCCTACCTGAAGAATAGTAGAATCAGAGTTAGCAAGTATTTTGATGAATTCAATGTCTTCTAATGAAAGATCAGTCATAAATTATCCTAACTGTTTTTTTAGTAAATCCAGGGTTAGTTTAGGTTCTGCCTTTCCTTTTGTCTTTTGCATTACTTTTCCAACTAAATAGTTAATTGTTTGTGGATTAGATTTTGCATGCTCTACAGCTTGAATCTCTTCAGAAATAACCTCTTGAATTATTTTTAATAGTTCTGATTCATCAGATACGTTTCCAAGATCTAATTCCAAAATTATTTGAGACAAATCCTTACCAGTCTTTACAATTTCGTACAATGCATTTTTGGCAGAGGTTCTAGATATTTTTCCAGATTGAATTGAATCAGCTAAATCTTTCAGATGTGTTGAAGTAATTTTTGATTTTTCACGTTTTTCTCTTGTATCGACTAGACCCATCAAATCAGTAGTAATAATATTTGCAATTTCTTTTGCGTTGGATTCAGAATGTGATTTTTCAAACAAATCAGAATAAAATTTGTCAGATGACAAAACAGTTGCAACCTGTGTAGGAATATTAAATTTTGAAATATATCTTTCCTTTTTTGAGCTAATGCTTTCTGGCATTTTTGATTTTAGTTTATCTTTAATATGAGAATCAATTATAATCCATGGTATATCACCTTCTAGAAAATAACGATAATCAAGATCTTCTTCTTTAGAACGTGCTGAAACAGTAATCTTCCTCTTTTCATCCCAATGCCTTGTTTCTTGAATTATCTGAAAATCACGAGAGTGTAAACTTTCTTGTCTTGTAATTTCAAAGTGAATTGCTTTTTCCAAATCATGGAAAGACTCAATATTTTTGATTTCAACTTTATTTCCCCCTTCAATTGAAACATTGGCATCAGCCCTCATTGCACCATCTAAACCAGGATCCGAGACTCCAAGATTTTCAAGTAAATCACATATAATGTTTACAAAAGTTCTTACTTGTTTAGGATTCTCAAAATCAGGCTCTGTAACAATTTCAACTAATGGTGTGCCTGCCCGATTGTAATCTACCAAAGTAATTAGATTTTTAGATGAACTGCCCTCGTAAATGAGCCTGCCAGGATCCTCTTCTAGTTGAATTCTTCTGATTTTAATTTTTTTCTCGCCGATCATTATTGAACCGGTGCCGCCAATACTAGTATCTCCATAGATATTTAGCTGAGTGATTTGGAAATTTTTTGGCAAGTCTGGATAAAAGTAATTTTTTCTAAAAAATGCAATTTTATCAGGAGTTGTACAGTTAAGAGCCATAGCAATCATTGTTGCTTTTTTTACTGCCTCTTGATTTAATCTGGGCAAACTTCCTGGCAATCCCATACAAATAGGACAGATGTTCTCATTGATTTCAAATTCGCGATAGTTTGCCTTACATGAACAAAACAATTTGCTTTCCAGATTTGTTAACTGACAATGAATTTCTAAACCAATCTTCGTCAAATGGGAACCTCTGGCAATGTAACAGTCTGTTCTAGTGCATATGCAGCTTGTAGTAACAATTTATCTTGCATAGAGTCTGCCAATAATTGTATTCCAATTGGTAATCCATTTGAGATAACAAATGGAAGTGAAATTGCAGGTTTTCCAGTAAGATTTGCAGTGACAGTATTGATATCAATTAGAAACAGCGAAACAGGATCATCAATTTTTTCACCAATTTTAAATGGTAAAATTGGAACGGTTGGTGCAATTAACAAATCATATTTTTTGAAAACCTCATCAACTTCTTTGGTAAGTTTACTTTTTACTTTCATAGCCTTTAGGAAATATTTTCCTGCTTGTCCTGCAGATGGAACAAATCCACCAATTATCATTCTTCGAATAACTTCTGGGCCAAAGTTTTTTCTTGCTTTTGAAATGTAAGAATTAAATTCATAGCCTTCAACTGAAAAATCATACCCGTATCTTAGATTATCATATCTAGCAAGATTACTTCCAGCTTCTGTTGCAGTAATTGTATAGTATGCTGCAACAGAATACTTTACCATATCTATGGATACTTCTTCGCATATAGCTCCAAGACCCTCTAATTTTACTATGGCATCTTTTGTTGCGGATAATACTGCAGGATCAATTCCATCTCCAACCATCTCTTGGATAATGCCAATTTTCTTACCCACTATACCTGAATCAATTTCTGAAAGATAGTCTTCATTTTTATTATCTCGAGTTGTATTATCATTAACGTCTAATCCAGAGATGATATTCAGCATAAAGGCAGCATCTTTTACAGTTCTAGTTAATGGTCCAATTTGCTCAATACTATTGGAATAGGAAATCAAGCCATATCTGCTAATTAGACCATACGTTGGTTTGTATCCAACTATAGAACAAAAGCTTGCAGGGTTTCTAACAGAGCCACCAGTATCAGAACCCAATGATGCAATACATTCAAAAGCACTTACAGAAACTGCACTACCACCAGAAGACCCACCTGGAACGTAGTCAAGATTCCATGGATTTTTGCTTGGACCAAATGCGCTAAATTCAGTTGTTAATCCCATAGCAAATTCATCAAGATTTACTTTTCCAATAAATACGGCATCTTGTTCTTTTAGTTTTGTTATAACAGTTGCATCATAAGGAGCAACAAAATTTTCAAGCATTTTTGAAGCACACGTTGTTTTACTATCTTTTATACACATGTTATCTTTAATTGAAATTGGCATTCCAAAACATGCACCAACTTTATCTCCGGATTTTACTTTCTTGTCAATCTTTTGTGCTTTATCTACTGCTTCTTCATTAACAGATAAGAAAGCATGAAGTTTATCATCAACACTTTGTATTCTTTCTAGAGTTTTTGCAACAAAATCCTCAGCAGAGATATTTCCATTTTTTACTTCTTGGACAAATTCAAGGGCAGAGATTTTGAGATTCATGTAGACATCTTTGGTGCTCTAATATAGGTTCCTTTGTAGTTGTTTAATTTATCAATTAGTTTTTCGTTAAATGGGATAAACTTATCTTCTCGTAAATTAGAAATTGGAATTTCATGCATTGAGATTTCTTCAGATTCAACACCTGCAGAATCTAAAACATCAAAATAATCAATCATTGCATGTACTTTGTCTACAAATTCTTTATGATCATCAACATCAATCCTCATTAATTTTGCCACATGTTCAATTTCTTCTTCAGTAACCATTCACTTACACCTAGGGTGTTAATCTGTCAACGTCTCTTGGATAAAATGTTACATCTCGGATATTTTCAGTACCAGTAAGAGCCATCATAAGCCTCTCAAGGCCAATTCCACAACCAGCATGAGGTGGAACACCATAATCAAATGCGCCAAGATGATACTCAAATGCATCAGTCTTCATTCCTTTATTCTTCATTCTCTCTTCTAATTCATCTCGTTTCTCAATTCTTGTACTACCAGAAGACAGTTCTAAATCACCATACATCAAATCAAAGGATTCAGAAATTTTTGGATTAGATTTACTATCTTTTACGTAAAACGGTTTTGGGCCTAAAGGCCAGTCCGTGATAAAATAAAATCCATCAAGACCAATCTTTTTGAGATTAGATGGATACAAGTCATCGCCCCATTCAGTTTTTACTCCTACCTTTTGCATTTTATCTAGTAATTCATCATAAGAATATCGTGGAATAGTTTCAGGCATAGTTGGAATTAAAAATTCTGCATCAGGATGATCTTTTACATAATCATTAACAGTTTTAATTGAAATCTTGATTAGATCTTCTGCTCTGTTCATTACATCATTATAATCAACAAATGCTTCTTCCAGATCAATTGAGATGGACTCTGCCAAGTGACGATTAGTTCTTGATGATTCTGCTCTAAAAATGGGAGCAATCTCAAAGACTTTTTCAAAACTCATCGTCAATTGCTCTTTGTATAATTGTGGGCTTTGAGCCAAAAAAGCTTCTTTGTTATAATAAAAGATTGCAAATAGTGCAGCCCCACCTTCAGTAGCTGTTGCAATCATTTTTGGAGTATGAATTTCAGTAAATTTTTGAGAATAAAAGTAATCTCTGATTGATTTTAAGACTAGACTTCTAGCATTGAAAATATGTTGCAGTGGCTTACGTCTAAGATCAATTGGCCTTACCTCCAATCTTGTATCAATATTTTTTACAGTTTTTGCAGTGGGTTCAAAAGGAGGAATTTTTTCAACTTCTGAAAAGACTCTAAGTTCTGTTGGAATTATTTCAAATCCGCTAGGTGCTTTGTCAGAGGATTTTACTTTTCCAGTAATGGCAATTGAAGAATGTGCTTTTAATGAAGATATTTTTTCGCGAATATCATCTGGACAATCTCCTTTTTTCACTATAACTGAGATATCCCCATTTTTGTCGCGAATTGTAGCAAAACTAATGTTACCATGTCCTCTCACTGTTAAAACCCAGCCCATGATGGTTACTTCAGTTCCATCCATTGAAGAGTTAATTTCATCAGAATAGTGAGATCTGCGTAAATTTCCTAATTCAGTTTTTATCATAATTTACTTTACTCCACATTTCATGGTGTAATTAATTTTTACACAAAATAGTGCACCAATACCTTAATTTTCAATAACCCGATTTACATTAATTTACCATAATTCCTCATAGATATCATGACACTCACTAACAAAGAAAAGATGGTGGCAATCATATCAAATGGAATTGCAGTTTTTTCTCTATTACAAGAAAGAGATGACCTTCCCAAAAATACAACCATGTATGATTTCGTGCTAAAGGTAATTCCAGAAGATATCAAATCAGAATTAAGCATTGAACTAATAGATGAGATATTCCAATACGTCTCAACCACACATAGTTCATAAGGTACAAAATTCAACTGCAAGTATCATAATGACTGCAATAGCAACATTAGGATCTCATTGTTCTTTACAAGTTCTCAAAGGAGCAAAAGATGAGGGTCTGAAAACAATATTAGTCTGTGAAAAAAAACGTGAAAAACTATACAAAAGATTTCCATTTATTGATGAACTAATCATGGTAAATTCCTTCAAAGAAGTTCTAAATCAAAAATGTCAATCAATATTAGAAGAAAATGATGCAGTTTTGATCCCACATGGAACATTAATTGCACAAATGAGTTCTGATGAGATAGAGTCAATCAAAACGCCTGTATTTGGAAACAAGCGAATTCTAAGATGGGAGTCAAATAGAGAAATGAAAGAGAAGCTAATGAGAGAAGCAAATCTTCCCATTCCAATATCAGTGTCTGACCCTAAAGACATCAACAGTCTAGTGATTGTGAAAAGACAGGGAGCTGCTGGTGGAAAAGGATACTTTTTGGCAGCAAATGAAGACGATTATAACACAAAAAGAAATCAATTGATTTCAGATGGGATAATTTCAAAAGATGAAACACTTTACATTCAAGAATATGCAGCGGGAGTTTTAGCATATTTGCAATTCTTTTATTCTCCACTAAAAGAAGAACTAGAATTTTTCGGAGTTGATCAAAGACATGAATCAGATATTGAAGGTCTTGCTAGAATTCCATCTGAACAACAACTAAAAACCAATAAGGTTCCATCATTTAACGTGATTGGGAACAGTCCTTTAGTTTTAAGAGAGTCACTTTTAGATGAAGTGTATAACATGGGAGAAAACTTTGTTAAGGCAGCAAAAAAACTTGTGTCACCAGGTATGAACGGACCATTTTGTATTGAAGGAGTTTATGATGAAAATGCAAAATTCACATCATTTGAATTTTCAGCAAGAATTGTTGCAGGAACCAACATCTACATGGATGGTTCCCCATACTATACACTCCTGTTTAATGAGCCTATGAGTATGGGTAGAAGAATTGCTAGAGAAGTAAAAACAGCAGTTGAATCTAATCAATTGGGTAAAATTACTACCTAAAATCAATACCAGAAGAAAAAATTTATTTTCATGAATCTATTTTGTAGTTACTTCCATCCCATGTTGCGATTTAATGATATACTTGTCTCTTATCTTGACACTAACCCAATCAATTATCAAAACTGTAACTAGTACTACTAACATGAAAACTGCTGCTTTTCCATACTCAAAGAATTTGATATAGTTGATAATGTAAAAACCAATTCCGCCCGCACCGACCAATCCAAGGATGCTAGTTTGACGAATATTATAATCAAACATGTATAGTAATTGACTAAGAAGATGAGAAGCTGATTCAGGAATCACAACATACCTAATCAATTGCCATTTTGACACTCCAATTGAGTTTACTGCATCCATAGGATCAGAATCAATTGTTTCGATTGCTTCGTATTGTAATTTTGTTACAAATCCTATAGTATACATGATAATTGCTAAAACTCCTGCAAAAGGACCTAGACCAACCATAATTACAAATAAGATTGCCCACAAAATTGATGGGAATGTACGAATAGCTGCTAACAATGCACGAATTGGTGCATAAACGTATTTGCTGTTAAGATTTCTTGCAGCAAGCATACTTAGTGGTAATGAAATTGCAAAACCAACTATTGTTCCAATAAAGGCCATTTGAATAGTTTCAAACATTGCCCAAATGGCAGTTGGGATATATTTTGGTTCAACATGAAGCATTTCTTCAACAACAATTGCAAGATTTGGCAATCCATCAATAAACTCGATTGGATTAGCGTCAACATTGTAAGATGCAACTACCAGTAATGCTACAATAATTCCAATTAAAATATTATTTTTGGGAGTCATCACTATACATCTCCATAATCTCTTCAGCACTCATATCACCTGTTTGAAAATCAACTATAGTTTCGCCTTCAACTCCAATCTCTAGAATTTTTTTCCCCTCTTTGATAACTGCAACTCGATCTGCATACTCTAATGCTATTTGCAGGTCATGATGAACCATAATTGCTGTTAGATTCATTCGTTTTTGTGCATCTGCAATCAAATCCATAATCTCATGTGCAGTCACATGATCTAATTCTGAAACAATTTCATCTGCTAACAATATTGTGGGTTTCTGCATTAATGCTCTAGCAATTGCAACTCTTCTCTTTTCACCACCACTGAGCATGTAGACTTTTCTGTTTTCTTTTCCAGACAATGCAACTAGTTTTAGAATTCTTTTAGCTTCTTGAATTTCATGTTCTGGAAATCTCTTAAAGAATGATTGAATTTTACTGAGCCTAGGTAACGCACCAATGAGAATATTTTCAAGAACAGTGATATTTTTTATTAACCCAAGACTTTGAGGGATATAACCAATTGTGTGCATCATCTTTTTGAATTTTTTGTCATTCATGTCAGGCATAACATAATCAATTTTGATTGTTCCCTTACTAGAAAGCATCATCCCGTTCATTAGTTTAAGTAATGTGGATTTTCCAGAACCAGATTGTCCAACAATAGCATAATTTGTTCCCCTATCAATTGACAAATTGATTCCTTTTAATACAAAAATTTTAGAATCATAAGATGTCCAGATATTATTCATCTGAATAATTTTCTTTGTAGAAATTAATGAAAAAGAAGAGTTTTTGATCATCGAATTTTTTTTCATTTGTAAAATTCCAGTTTTTATTTATTCTTGTTGTATTTGTCAATAATTAACTGATCAAGTCCTGTCAAAACATCAATGTATTTTCCAAAGTCACCAATATGCATAGTGGTGGTTGTTGGAACAAGTGCTTCAGCACCATACAAATTCTGTAAAATTGAGTTGTTCTCATCATAATTGAGTTCAACAAGAGCAGCGACTAGTGCATCTCTTGTAGATTCTGACATGTCAGCATTTACTATGAATACATGTGATGGCACAGGTCCAATTGTTGTAACCGGACGCAATTTTGCTTGATCAGCCAAATCAAGATATTTTTTAGGAGCAATATCTGAACCAAATGCAACATCTACATTTCCATTGAGAAGTAATTGTAGAGCTGCTTTGTATCCTCCCGTAAAAGTATAACTTTCAAAATTCTGTGCTAATGCAGATTGTAATGCAACAATATCATCACCTTCAATATTGATATAACCTTCAGTTACCAATGTTCCCATAGGTCTTATAAAACCTGATGAACCAGTAATACTAGTGAATGCTACTCTTTTACCAACAGTATCTGCTAATGAATTAATAGAATCATTGTCAGCCAAAGTCCAGACTGTTGCTTGATAGTTTACTTTTCCTTCAACAAGTTCTGCTAATACAACTTCGGCACCTGTTCTTTGATGTGTAATCCATGCAGGTCCAGTATCCATAAAGGCTGCATCAATATGACCAAATCTCATTCCTTCGATAATAGTCTCATAGTCTGTTGGGACAACTATTTCAATATCAACACCAATTTTATTCTCAAGGAATTCTTGGAGCGCTTGAGCTTTTGGGGTTAACTCATCAGCTTTTTCAACTGGGATAAATCCAATAGTGATAGTATCAACGTCAATAGATTTTGATTCAGATAAGACATTAATGATCTTATTTTCAATAAGGTATTCAATTCCATTTAGAAAAGTTGTGTCATCTACTGCACCATCAACCCACCAACCGGCATTTGTTTTAATCCAATCTGGAATCAAACTCTGGGCTTGAACGTTTTGAGTTAGTGGAATTGTTACAACACCGATTGCCACAATTATAGTGACTAACGCTAATATTGTTTCTAGTTTCATGATTTAATAAAAAATTTAGGGTAAGCTAATTATTTAAACCAGATTTTCATTCTAAAGGTTAATTCCAAGTATATAGAACGAAAAGATAGAGATTAACAAATAATTTTTATTTGTTTTTTTAAGGATTTGATTTAGGATTTACTGTATTTGGGAACAAATTCAAACTAGGTACTGAATTTTCTAGAGTTATCTCTACCTTGCCAATTCTACTACGATATTGTTTAATTTTTTTTCCTTCTGATGAAATAATATATTTGTCTACCTCTACAAGTGCAAGATCTTCTAAAGTACACAATGTTTTGTAAACAGTAGAGAGTGAAATTTTTAATTCATCTGCAATTTGAGCTGCGTCTTTAGATTCATTTTTGATTGAAAATAATACTGCTCTAGTACATACACTACTAAGTGATTCAATAATTTTTTGAGTTATGTCAAATTCAGATAATTGAATAATGGTTGGTTTTGACATTTAAATTACTCAATTAGGAATTAGTGTCAGTGTTGGTTCAGGTTTTCTAATAGAGATATCGGCTTTGCTTATTCTACTGCGATAAACTTTGTATTTTCTACCTTTGTCAGATAACATCCATTTTTCAATTTTAATTAATGTAAGTTCCTCTAGGTCTGCTAATTTTTTATATACAGAACTAAGAGGAATTTTGAGTTTGTTTGAGAGTTCTGCAGCTGTACTTCCTTTTTTGATTACAGAGAACAGAATTGCACGAGATTCAGAATCCGCTAGTGCTTCTATAACTTTTTGAGTAATATCATATTTTTTTAATTGTGGTAAAGTGAGTCGTCTTGACATATATTCAAGAAAAATATTACATGATATTTAAATGAGGTCTTTTGTTCTTGTTCTATAGAATTAGAATAACTAGGTATAAGATTTGGTAGTTTCTTTATGAGGACTATAACGTTTCCAAAAGAATCCAAGAATCACACCAATTGAAACCCAAAAAGAAGTGACACCAAGGAAAGACATTATCCTAAACTCGTTTACCAAATCCATTGGAGCAGTAATTTCGTCTGGATTTTCGGGCATTGCAAAGAAAATTACAGAAATGAAAACACCATAACCGATTAATGCTACAAGTCTTTTGTTGTTTTGGAATTTCTTTGATAATTTGTAAAAACCAACTACTCCAAATCCAGAAATTGCAATAAAAGATAGATACAAAATTGATCTCAATACAACAGTTTCGGGATCGCCTACAGTTGGAGGATTTGCAGGATATTTGAGAAATGGAATCAAAAACATTGAAAACCACATAATTCCAGCCAATACAATTGCCTTTTTGACATCATTATTTCCTGGCAATGAATTTCTAGATAGTGCAAACACTATTCCAAATAATGCACCGATGGATGTTCCTAAAATAATCCCAGCAAGAATCTGCCCACTTTTTTGCCATGCTCTATATCCCTCATATTCTACCCAAAATTCAGGAGTGTCTTTTTCTTCACCTGACGCAAATAGATTTTGGTTTTCAATTCCAATGGCTTGATCAAGATAAGGTTCTACAATTGCAAAATTTACAGTTCCATGAATAAATCCTGCAAATGATCCTGAAATTAAAACAATTACGATAAAAAGAAATGTCTTCATGACATTAAATTCCTAATGACATGGAAAACCTGCTGCATGTCTCATATCATGAGTGAGTTCATGTATGTAAAGATCTTCAAATGCTTGCTCACCATAAACCAAACTAAAGATATGGCCTTGATCAAATCCTACAATGAATAATCCTACTGCAAAGACTATGGCTAATGCAACTATTGCTAGTTTTGAAACGCCAGTTTTAGACACATTAACTTGTCTTAATTCAGACATGAAGTTTAACAACATTTGAATATATTTAAGCTCTTGGATGTTTTCAACATCATTCAAAGATTGTTGATCGGTTCGTTTGATAAAATGTATATTTTATACTAGAAACATATCTCGTCAAGTTATGATAAAATTATACCTTTTGGTAATACCTATAGCAATAGGGATTATCTCAGGAATGTTTTTGGTATTTTTTCCTGAATCAGAAAATGATCCAAAATTATTAACTAGTACAAAATTAATCGATAATGGTTCCCCGATATTGGGTGATCCAAACGCACCAATTACTATTTTAGAATGGGGAGATTATCAATGTACTTTTTGTTACAGATTTCATGAAAATACACTAGATATTTTAAATAATGATTTTATTAAAACTGGTAAAGTGAAACTAGTCTTCAAAGATTTCCCTTTAAATGGTCCTGATTCTCTCCTGGCAGCAGAGGCATCATATTGTGCAGAAGATCAAGAAAAATATTGGCAATATCATGACGAACTTTACAAAAACTGGGGAGGAGAGAAAACGGGATGGATAACAAGAGAATCACTAGATAGATTTGCAGTTACAGTTAGTTTGGATTTGGTAGAATTCAACACATGTCTTAATGTGCACAAATACCAAAACAGAGTCATTGCACTTCATGAATTTGGAAAAGAGATTGGAATTGATGCTACTCCATCTTTTTTGGTCTTCAATGATCAAAAAATTATTAAAATTAGAGGAAATCAGCCACTCGAAGTATTTCTAAAAACATTTGATGAATTGTAATTTTGGAAAGCAAGAATTGAATCAATCAAAATTAATATTCGGATGTTCAGAAGAAACCACAAATGAAGAAAATCATCATAGAAAAACAAGATTCTGTTAAACTCTATAAAATTAGAAAGACTCTAGAGGAGTTATCACAAAAATCAGGAAGAGGAACTGAGCTTATTTCGGTATACATTCCAAAGGGAAAGCAACTTCATGAAATCATCAGTACGCTTCAACAAGAACAAGGAACGGCAGACAACATCAAATCAGATCTAACTAGAACACATGTAGTTGATTCTTTAGGAAAAGTAGTTCAAAGACTGAAACTATACAAAAAAACTCCAGAAAAAGGATTAGTGGTATTTTGTGGAGCGTTGCCACCTGAAGGAGGAGGTCCTTTAGGGAGTGAGGTTGTAAAAGTTTGGGAGGTTGAACCGCCAAAAGATTTGAAACAATATTTGTATAGATGTGATGATCATTTTCATGTCGATATTTTAAAGGATATGTTAAAAGATGATAATCTAATTGGGTTTTTAGCAATTGATGCAAAAGATGCAGGTTGGGGATTATTGTATGGGGATAAAATCGAAGTGTTATCTCAAACGGGGTCAGGGGTAGCTGGAAAACACAGACAGGGAGGACAATCTGCAAAGAGATTTCAAAAACTCAGAGAGATGGAACTGTCATATTTCTATAACCGAGTAGCTGAAACTACAAGAGAGTACTTTATTGATATTTATCCAATCAAGGGGTTGATAATCTCAGGACCAGGTCCTACAAAAGAAGATTTCATTAATGGAAATTATCTGGAGTACAGATTGCAAGATATGATAATAAATACAATTGATGCATCATATGCAGGAGCTGAGGGGATCAGAGAGGCTTTTGCCAAGTCTTCAGATATTTTAGGGGATTTTAGAATGGTAGAAGAGAAGAAACTTGTTGAAGACTTGTTCAGAGAGATTAACTCTCATTCTGGAAAGGGCTCCTATGGATTACAAGAAATTATAGAGTATCTAAAGAACAATGTTATCAAAACTCTAATCATTAATGATGATACAAACTTGCACAGAGTTGAAGGAAAGTGTAAAAGATGTAAACATATTCAAGAAGAAATTGTAGAGAGGCCTCAAGTTATCCCAAAAAAGACAGAATACACAAACAATCCGTGTCCAAGTTGCAAAGCCATGGAGGTAAATGTTAACGAGCAAGACGTTGTTGATTATTTAGAATTACTTGCAGCAAAAACAGGCACTCAGTTAGAAGTAATTTCTGGAAGTGCAGAACATGGGATTATGCTTGCAAGTCTGGGAAAAGCAGGTGCAATTTTGAGGTATAATCCAGGTCATGCTAATTAAGAAGACTGCGGATCTTTTTTGCGAGTTTTGAGAGTTCGTCATCATTTACGATTTGACGCTTTGTCCATACAGTTCCTTTATTGTTATATCTAGGAATGATATGTATGTGAACATGTGGAACAATCTGTTTAGCTGCTCTACCATTATTCTGACCAATACTAAATGCATCTGCACCTGTTGCGTCTAAAATTGCCTTTGCTATTTTTGGAACAAGTGCAAAAACAGTTCCAACATCATCAGGAGTCATATCAGTTATTTTTTCATAATGTTTTCTAGGAATAACCAAGCTATGACCAACATCAATTGGATATTTATCTAAAAATGCGACATGTGAATCATCCTCATATAGAAAATATCCATCTTTTTTTCCATCCAAAATATCACAAAAAAGACAACTCATAAGAAACAACAATTTATGATTTTATTTATTGTTTTTATCGAATGATTAATTAGGGCAAATTTTAGAGTCTGAACATCTCATGGGAAGAAAAGAAAGAAGAGAGCGTGAAGCAAAACGTGAAAATTACGCATCAAAATATTCATCAGAAAAAAGAAAACACACACTAATCGCGATTGCTGTTTTTGCTGTAATTGCAGTTATTGTAGGATATTCAGTGGTTGTGTTTCTCACCATGACCGTAACTGCGCCGGGCGGCCCAGAAAATGCAGGTGCGCTAGGTAGTGATCATGCACATGCAGCAATTACAGTAAATATTTTTGGCGATGAATTTGATTTTTCAGCTCCAGCTTACCAAATCAAGTCAAGTTGGATTCATTTTGAAGGAAGAGATGGCACTACCATTCACAAACATGCCACAGGTGTTACTCTAGAATTTCTCTTTGATTCATTGAGGTTAGATCTAAATGATCAATGCTTTGTTTTCCAAGACGGTAGAAGTTTCTGTACAGGAGATGAGTATACATTAAGATTATTCATTAACGGTGAACAAGTATCAGATATTAGAGATCATGAAGTTATGGAGGGTGATAGAATTCTGGTTTTATACGGTGGTCAAACACCTGAAGAAATAGAAGCAGTATTGCTGAAACTAGAAAGCCAAGAATTAGTCAAGTAGAATTTTAATTTCATCATTTGTTGTAAATTGATTAGCCACAAATGCCTAAAATTCAAACTCTGGGAATTATTCCAAATTAAAAAAATCAATAGTCTAGATTCTAGTCAAATAGTTTACAATAAAATATTATTTTGAAAACTTTGATATTTACATTTGACGATAAATGTTGCTAGGAATTATTCTACTGATAATAGATATCATTTTTGGTATTTCTTTTTCAATAATCTAAAAGATTAGATTCTAAACAAATCATTAGTTTTTACATCACTATACTGATAATCTGTTGCGTGATTCCAAAAATCGCGATTACCAAATCGGGTAATCAAAACGCAATTATGAAGAACGGATTCTCTCCATTCTTCATGAGATTGGAAGGGCCTATTCAGTTCTTTCAATCTCGCTTTTGATAAATTTTTGATATATAGTCCAGGTGTCACTAAATGCTTAAGTTCAAAATTTCCAAAGAAAATTCATGACCGATGATAAAAAAATGAAAATCATGTGCAAATGGTGTAATGTTTCTAAAACCTGTCACATCGTTAGTCAAGAAATTACAGATCATCATGGAAACTATGGGATAGATAGTGTTATGATGGCAAAAGTCAAAATTCACAAGCATTTCAAAGGAAAAAATTACTGCAAAGGCTCAGATAGAACAATTACTGTGCCTCTAGATAAGATACTAAAAGATAATGAAAAGAATAGAGATTAGATTCTAGACTCCAATACGCTTGTTCTTATAGGAAAGAACTTCCTGTAAATTATGTCACAAGACAGAAAAATGTACAAATGTACCTGTGCTGACTGCAAAAAAGAAACTGAGGTTCCTTTTGAACCAAAAGCAGACAGACCAGTATATTGTAAAGAATGTTACCAAAAGAATCACCAAAAATAGAAGATTTAGACTAGTTTCGTTTGATTAATTTTAAACATGATTATTTTCAAATATTCTTTTTTTATTTTTTTAGATTCTAAACTCAATTATTATCTATATGACCAAAATCAAGACACCAAAAAAGCTATAGAAGAAGGAAATTGTGAAAGAATAGAAGAGCATTTGTTTTTTGCAAAACAGGCTTTAGAAGATGATAATCCCTTATTCACCGAAGGCCAACGAATCATGCAAGCTGAGTTAGTTGCAGATCATGAATTAAATCTTAAAATCTGTTATGAAAATCTAAATCAGAAATGAAACCTGCAATAATTATCGCAATAGCATTTATCTTAACAAAAAGCATAGTCAACTAGACTATTTTCTTTTTTCCATACCCCATTTAAGGGCGAATTCTTCTTTGGTAATTTTGATTAAAGATTTGCATTTTAGACATCTACGTGTTTTATTGGTCTTAGAATATCTCCAAAGATGAGCTTCACTTTTTTGATGACAGTTCATGGTTAACTGTATTTGCACCCATATTTGTACCGACTGTTGATTTAGTATAATTCTCATCCTTCCCAAAAAATAATTTCAAATCAATCATCATTTAACTCAAATCTCTCTGCAAAACAATTCTTAAGCATTACGACAACCTAGCATCTTTCCACGAATAAAACGGGGGGATACCATTTTTATAGATAATCAGGAAAAATAGTATCCCCCCTTTTCACGCTTAGAAAATCCCTCTAATCCACATTATAACGTAGAGTTCATTTGTTGGAATTTCGTTAAATGATAAAATTGTTGGGGATTGAATTATTTTTGCGAAGGATGAGAAAGGATTGTCATTAATTGTTTCGTCATACTGTTTGGCTTGCTTTTGACAAGTCTAGGTATGGAAAATTTTCTCACAAATGTTACACATAAATTTGTAAGGGCTAATTTGAATCCATTCGATACATCTAATACATTCTTTACTTGTCATACTATGTAACCATCATAAACTAATAAAAACATACATCGGTTTCTAGGTAACCTTATCATATTTTGGATGACATTACGATCAAATAAAACAACTGGCTTGTTTGAAATAATCATCATTCAAATCAAATCTCTCATTAACATTTTACGTCAAATGTAAACCTAAATCAATCATCAAGAAGATAGTTTTGAGATTAGTTTTGAAATATCTTTTTCTTTTTTAATCATATTTCCTAACTTTCGCAAATCTTTTTCGTCAATCATTAATGGAGATCTGTTAAATCTTCTTTTATTATATGAGCAAAATCTTATCACTTTTTTACCATTATCAAATTTCAGAAGTTGGATTGTTGGTTCATGATATTTAGAAGTTATAGACACCTCTTCTACTATCATTCCACTACCAAATGATAATTTGAATGGACGGGGAACTATTCTCATGCCCAAAGTTACTATCCAATAAAATTACTTAAAGATGATCTTGAAATTTGAAAATGTTACAGATTTAGGCTTGAAAATCATCATTTAACTCAAATCTCTCAGGAAAAAACTCTGGATTTAATATCCACTTTAGAAAATTTGTTGTTTATGATAAGGTAAGTAAAACGAGCTTAACCTATTCAAAAAAAGAGTTTAGAATCTAATACTTCTTTGGCATTTTTCCTTTTTTCTTTTTTTGCTGTTCACTCTTGTATTTTCTAACTCGGTCTTTTTGTCTAGCTAATTTTTCGCCTTTCTGCATTCTTCCGTCTCTTTTCTTTGATTTTTTCTCAGTCATTTTTTCAGTATCCTTCTTCATCTGAATATGGTTCAGCATCTACCTTTTCAAAAGTCATATCATTTCTTTGACAGGACTCGCATTTTTCCATTATACCAAATTCATTCTTGTACTGACCTTTTCCATCACATCTGAAACAAACCAATCTGTTCCAATTTGATTAGATACGAATTAAGTTTTCAAAGCTCATTTAAGCCTAAAAGCCCGTTAATTTTTGTTTTATTACAAACTATGATAGTATGTGGAAAGTCTAAATTATAGCAATCTGGAAATTACATGTTATGGAAATTTCTAGCAGAAATGTTGTAGAAGGAACTGCTCGAGCACCACATAGAGCAATGTACAAAGCTATGGGATTAACTGATGAAGACTTGGCAAAACAATTCATTGGTGTCTGTCACACAGGAAATGAAGCAACACCATGTAATATTCATCTCCCAGGATTAGCTCTTAAAGCTAAAGAAGGAGTTTCAGATACGGGTGCAACGCCAAGAGTGTTTTCAACAATTGCAGTTAGTGATGGAATTGCAATGGGACATGAAGGAATGAAATCATCATTAGTTTCTCGTGAGGTTATTGCGGATTCTATTGAATTAATGGTTAGAGCACATCAATACGATGCACTAGTAGGAATTGCAGGATGTGACAAGAGTTTGCCTGGAACTATGATGGCAATGGCAAGACTAAACATCCCATCAGTGTTTGTGTATGGTGGAACCATCATGCCAGGAATGCTTGATGGAAAAGAACTAACCGTAGTTGATGTTTATGAAGCAGTTGGCGCATATGACGCAGGTAAATTATCATTAGATGATTTAAAAAATATTGAAAACACTGCATGTCCAAATGCTGGTTCTTGTGGAGGTATGTTTACTGCAAACACAATGGCATCAATATCAGAAGCAATTGGTCTTGCTTTACCGGGAAGTGCCAGCCCACCAGCTGAAGATGATAGACGAGGTAAAATGGTCTATGATACAGGAGTAGCATGTGCTAAATTATTGGAGATGAACATTAGACCTAAAGAGATTCTGTCATTTGAGGCATTTGAAAATGCAATTACAATGTTGAATTCTGTTGGTGGTTCAACAAATGGAATATTACACTTGCTAGCACTTGCAAATGAAGTAGGTATTGATCTGAGTTATGATGATTTTGAGAGAATAAGAAAAAAAACGCCTCATTTGGCAGACATGAAGCCAGGTGGAAATTATGTAATGAACTCACTTGATAAAATTGGGGGAATTCCATTTGTCTTAAAGAAATTACTTGAGAAGGGACTCCTTAATGAAAACTGTATGACAGTTACTGGAAAAACCATTAAAGAAAATCTCCTTTCAATGAACATTCCAGAAATAGAGCAAGACATTGTAAGGTCAATTGAAAATCCGCTTCACTCAGTTGGAACTGCAGTGATTCTAAAAGGAAGCCTAGCTCCAGAAGGGGCAGTAATTAAAACTGCAGGAGTTGAGATGACAAGATTTACTGGAAAAGCTCGTGTCTTTGATAGAGAAGAATTTGCATTTGATGCAGTATCAAAAGGAGAAATTGACGAAGGGGATATTGTAGTTATTAGATATGAAGGACCAAAAGGAGGTCCTGGAATGAGAGAGATGTTAGCTACTACTGCAGCACTTGTGGGTCAAGGACTAGGAAAAAAGGTTGCAATGGTAACAGATGGAAGATTCTCTGGAGGAACACGCGGATTTATGGTTGGTCATGTTGCACCTGAAGCATATGTTGGTGGTCCAATTGCTCTAGTTAAAGATGGAGATGAGATAACAATTGATACTGAAACCAATGTGGTTGATCTTCATGTGTCAAAAGAAGAATTAGAAACCAGAAAAGGTCAATGGAGTTCACCAAAACCAAACTACACATCAGGTGCTCTTGCTAAATATGCAACGCTAGTTGGTTCTGCTGCAAATGGGGCGGTTACCAGCCCAAAACTCTAACAGTGATCATTTTGTCCATAAGCTTTATAGATCGCGATTTGTAGTGATTGTTAGAGATAACAGGCAGAAAAAATTACATTATCATAATTAAATTTCTGTTATCTACTACAGGTTTTCTATTCCTAAAACATCATAGTATGCCTTTGGAATCATTTGACGAGCCTTAAAAAAAACATTGTTTACCGCAGTGTCCAGAATGTAAGTATGTGCCCAATCATCTTCACTCCTAATTGAGCGTCCAAATCCTTGTAGTAATTTAGTTAGAGTTTGGGAGATATACCACATAGGAAATTTGTCCATCTTTGCCTTGGTTCTCTTTTCTTTATAGTTAGGATAAGGAACCTTCGCAATAATTTGGAATCTAGACAAATCATCTTTTAGGTCAACACCTTCCCAAAGTGAAGAAGACAATAAGATACCAGTTGGATCAGTAGCATGATCTGAAATCACTTCATCCTGTGTTTTTCCATCCTTGTTTCTACTATGACAGATTCTAATTCGTCTAGTATTTTTTGGAGAAAGGTATCGAAGAATTTTCTGACACCTTGGCACAGAAGATGTTAGTATCAATCCTCTTTCATTTGAATGCTTATCTAAAATCCTGTCAATGGTTTTGATTACTGCAATTTCATCTTCTTCAGTAGAGCCATAGCTAAGTCGTCGAATATTAAGAAGCTCAATTTTTCTATGTTCAATTGAAAAGGGAGATTTTTGACTATCAACAAATGCAACGTTATCTTCTTCTAATCCCATATTTTCGCAGAAACTTAATTTATCGATTGTTGCAGACATAAAAATTTGATAATCAGTTTCAAAAAAAGTATTTACAAATTTTGAAACATCTATAGGCTTTATAGAAATAGTTCTAAACTTTCCATTCAAATCCATTACAGGATCATTAACTATAAAATTATCTTTATCAGATATGATGTCAATTTTTGCTTGAGCAGCTTTATCATAACGTCTTTCTAGTCTTGTAATCAACTCATAATCAGGATTGTTTTGAAATCCAGTGCTTTCCTTAATATCCTTGATTTTCTTTGCATATGAATAAGCAATATCGTCAGTTAATTGAATCATGGAATCCAAATCTCTGAAATCATATTTGTCAGGATTGAGATTACATTCATCTACTTGCCCACTAAAAATATCAAATCCAACAAATTGTATTATTTGGTCTTCAATTTTATGTGCTTCATCAAAGACAGATACTTTTCTATCAAGATAATCTTCAAAGAGTTTCTTGTTAAATTTCATAATTTGAAAAAATGCATGATAGTTCCACAAGGAATGCTTCGATACAAGGGCTTCATATTTTTGTAAATAATAGTGACAAGACTGTGTATCTTGAGTATTGTCTTCAACTTGCTTAATTGTAGGCTTGAATTTGCAAATCTCTATAATCTCTTTACCGTTTTTAATTACTCGTTCTTGACATTGTCCTTTATCGCATGTTAGCCCCCATCTCATAGCCCTTCTTGTATTCTCAACCTTCTCAAAAGACATCAATTTGAGACACGGAAAGTTTTGTTTTCCCTTTACTGGTTTTAGAAATGGAATATCTTTGATGTATTGATCTTGAAGATGCTTTGTTGCAGTTACCGTAAAGGAACTATCAAAATAATTAGAAACAGTAGCGCCAACTAATGATTTCCCAACACCAGTTGGTGCGCATAAAATGATTTTTTTGTATCCAGATTTTAGTTTCTCTTCAATTTTAGTGAGGATCTCTTTTTGAATTTCTCTGGGATTAAATTGCTCAGGAAACTTTTCTAAAAGTGACAGGATTATTCCTCTTTTTTCTCAATATTAAAAGCATGAAGGTTCTTGTAATATCAGAATTTTTGTAATCTAGTTTAATATCTAGTAAAATAATCCTACAGCATGGAACTACTTAATGATAAGATGAGAGTTTGGCTTGAAAGTGCCAAGTTTGTAAAGCGAGTTTCTGGTGTGTATGTACTGTATAATAGAAACAAAGAACCAATATACATTGGAGAGACAAATAATCTAGAAGAGACATTTACAAAGTATGTTGATACTGATTTTGAAGGAAATGAATGTAAACAAAAAACTCTCTCATATCAGAGAGAATTTAGAGACAATCCCAAGGAATACCAACTACGATTGATCGAAGAATTCAAAAATGAATCTGGTAAATTGCCTGTATGTAACTCTGAAATTGAATTAGAAACTCATTAAATTTATTCGCTTCACTATAGTGCATACAATCTTGATTAATATAAAAAATCTAAATCAGAATTCATGAGAAAAGGAAATTTACGTAGGATTGCAGTAGTCGTAATTACATTGGAATAGCAATTACTTACGGTACAATCAACAAAACTACCTCTTAGAAGGTTCAAAATTGGCATATGTCGCTCACAAGATTCATTTGTTTCATTCTCATGACTTATGCTGATTTTATCAAGAAATAATTGTTTAATGTTCCATTTGGAGATAAGACACTACAGTTTGAGCTAATTATACTGACGAGGAATAATTACAACTAAATTATATTTTTGATTTTGTTGAATTCATTAATTTTTAATATGTTCAGATATTTTAGACATGAAAATACAGAAAGTAATTAATCTAAGATGAGCGTAATTATGCAATGCATCAATGCTATTATTGTGAACAATTATTTTCCTCAAAAGAGCAATTGTATGAACATGTTGAGATTCATTCAGATATTGAAAAAAACAAGGAAATTATGAAGCGAAAAAAAAAATCACTAAAGAAAAATTAACTGTCAAGCCTAAACTAAAAAAAATAGAGTAAAGGTTAGAATTTATCAAATTTAGGAGTGGATATAATAATTCTGGTCTGAATTGATATGGACTGGGTTGAGACATTATTAAAAAAATCATGTGATAAAACACTTACAAAAGGTGAAGTGTTGCATAGTCTTTTTCATATGATTGAAGTAAATGAAAATACATTAAACCATATTCAAACAGATAGAAGAGATTTTGGTCCAGAACTTGAAGAGTTAAAACAAACTGAAATTAGAGATTTAGACTTTCATTTAAAATATTACAGGAGTTTAGTAAATTTCATTAATTCAATTCCTGAAAATAAAATTATCGAACGATAATCATCAATGCATGAGAAATCATAATCTCAATTTATCAAATATTGAGTTATACTCTAATTGTTTTTCTAAATTTTGACCAAAATTTGTTTGCTCGTCATATTGTTTACGTTTTTGAGATAAAATTTCTTCAAGTTTTTCAACCTCTATAGCAATTAGTTTACCAGAATCTTCTTTTGCAAACTGTTTTCTTTGGTCTTCATTTTTACCTCTTGTAGAAAATTCTTTTTCATAAAATTTATTTTGTAATTTTTCTAAATTTTCACGTTTTATCATTTCAGCTAGATCAAAATGGCCTTGTTCATGTTTTAGTAAATTATCAGTAGTTTGTATAGTTCTAACCCACGACAAAGCAGGATAAAATTCAACAGAAAGTTGAATATTTTCAATAAAAAATAGAATGTTACTTTCAACTTTATTAGAGTTTACAGTCCATGTACATCGATATTTGATAATACTATGAGAGTCTTCAAAAGCTGCGGGATTAAATTCTGCATTAAAATAATGCCATCTGAGAAAAAAATCATTTGACCAAACTAGGACATTGATGTCACTCATAATAATCCATATTCATCTTGAGAATAAAATTATTGAGATTTTTACTTATTAACCAAACAAAAACAATAAAAATATTCAACCAAAATATGATCGCAATCATGTTCTCTTTCCATCACGTCCGCTTAAATTTCCAAAAGATTGGGATACGTCAAATCCCAACCAAGAATAATTTTTGTCTTCTAGAGACTTGTGATATTTTTGATGTTCAAATAATTCTGCATCTCCCCAATTACCATCACAAAGAAACGCACATTTTTCAAATCGATGATTTTTTTGTATACCTTTACATATTATGATCAAGGGATTTTTAATAGCCTTTAGAATTGAAAAATTTTTCGTTAGAATCATAAATGTTTGACGGCAAATGATTGCTTGAAGGGGCATGGTCTGTTAAAACAAACGCAAGTGCCATCAAACGTATGACTCGACATTGATTATACAAATTTGGTTAAAAGAAATTGTGTGTATATTTTGGAACATACATCATATGCCTAAGATAATTGTTTCAATGAGTCAGGCTCGATTTTTCTGAAAATTAAAACAGGATCATTTTTTTAACCCATTTTGATCAAATATCAAGACATGTTTTATTTTAAAAATTCTTGAGAATACGAATTAGCACAAAAATTGGAGCAAGATTGTTTGCTGGTTTGATATCTGAACGTAACTCCCAAAGAGTCGATGCTAGATAGATATCATACTTGCTTGCTTCCCAAATTCTAAACTATTAATTTTAGAGAAATTTAGCAATCGTGATGAATATGAAATTTTATGTTACCATGGGAATTTCAATAATAGCTTTAGCTGTGGGGTTTAGTCTATTATTTGGATAATCATGATTTAATTTCGAAG
>JACZTB010000023.1 GCA_022573895.1 Nitrososphaerota archaeon | reverse complement strand
ATTTCGATATTCGTAATTATAAAATTCACTTGCGAAGAGACGAATAACACTTGATGTGTTCATTTTATGGCCGTTCCGAAAGTCATCTTCCAGGTGGATCATAATGGTATTCCAATCAAAAACATCTGTGCATATGGGACAGCGTACATTGCCGTTAAGTAGGCCATATGATTCGAATAGTTGAGAAGAAGTATGGTCCTGCCGGCTACGTCCTCAATGAAGGAATATTTTTTATTTATTTTACAACCTGAATCCTTTGCCAAGATTTCTAACACTGTCATGTTCTTTGATTTTGATTGCTGCAAGACTTTGTTTATTGGATGTATTCTATTCTTTGGATCCCCGTAATCCATTGAAGGAACTATTTCCATAGATGGTTCAGACAATTACTTAGAACTCCCCATTAGAATTAGCAAAGCGTCACCATCTTGTGAATCACTTGAAGGTGTTTTGTAAACTAGTACAGAGTATTTTGAGTTTGAGTTATCATAACCAATGTGTTCAAGCTTTGAACCTGACCTTGTTGATCTTGAATTATCAACATATACCATCTCTATTGCCTGTTTGGATTGTTTGTCATCTTCCTTGTCGGGATTTTTAAGATTTTCAATCTCCGCTCTTAGACTCTCCAGGATCTCGTCCAATTCCTCAAGAGATAGTTCCATGTTAGCCTTCTTGTCTTCGTTATCTTCTTCTTTTTTCTTGATTTCATCTTTGTTAGCAATCTCGTCGATCTTCTTTTCCTCATCCTGTAGCTTGTCAACCATCTCTTCTCTGTGTTTGTCGGCACTTCTACATCCCATACAGTCACATCTTACCACACCGTTAAGATAATGTCTCATTTTTGTTTCCCCTCTAGTGTTTTGATTCGTTCAGTCATCTGTCTCATCTGTTCGTGTATCCGAATTACTTCCTTCAACTCTGGATCAATTCCACGTGGATTCTTTCCTTTTGGCCAGAAATCACTCATAATTCTTCCTCCTGTGATTCTATTGAATCAGTAAAATTTTCATAGTTGCACAAAGATTTCTTTTGTTTAGCTGTTGGTGGTCTCATAATTCCACTTCCTCAAATGTCTTTGAATCAGGGCTGTACTTTGCTCCTGGTCTTTGTTTTGTTGAATCTCTTTGACGTGAGATTGAAAGTCTTTCTGGTCTGTTTACAGATTCGTATTCTTCGATAGATGTTTTGATTTTCTCTTGTACAGTTATCATACTTTATCCACCTGTTGACGCTTTTTCAATTCATCGTGAAAATATTTTGCAAGCTTGGAGCTTGATTCATCTTTGGCCTGAGGAGGAACTACTATTTTCACGACTTTGCGTTGTTCTGTAATCATTTAGTTTAACACATTCCTTTTACAAATAATTTTTTTATTCTTGTCATCTTTAACAACTTGCCATTCTGCAACTGAACAAGTCATTTCTTTTACATATCTTCTAATTGTTGGTTCTGCACCATGAGAATAATTTTCCTGGCAAAGATAGACCAAGCAATTAATGGCCTCACTTAATTCGACTTTTCCATCCATTACAATACGTTCTGAAATCCATCTCTTTACAAATGGTCTCATAGTTTGGTTAATGTTAATCTCTGAAGAATTGTTTTCAAATGCACCATGATCTTCTAAATATTTCAAACCGGCGTCTTCATTTTGTTTTAGTTTTTCTGCCGCAACCAATCCAAGATCATAATTAGTTATTTTTTTAATGTTACATGATTGACAGGCCAGGGCTAAATTTTCTATTCTGTTGTCTTGTCTGTTAGAATTCAGGTGTTCCCAAACATAATCTCCTGTCAATGGTTCCTTGCAGTAAAGACAATTGAATCCATTATCTCTGTGGATAATGATTGGAAGATCTTTTTGTTTCAGAGAATGTGTGAATATTTTAGTCATCTTGTTTCCCTGATCGCATTAATTTAGAAATGTAAGTCGAGTAGCTTTCAGAGCCTTTTAACGCTTTTAGCCTAATTTTGATATGTTCCTTTACTGGAATTTGAGGATCTCTAATTGTCAATACTTGTAAGTAATGTATTTATAGTAAGAGAACTTTTATTAAATGGGTAACAAATTAGGTGCAAATTATGGGTAACAAAGTAATATGTCCATTATGTGACCAAGAAGGATATCTGGTATTTGAGACTAGGAAGAAGAAAATCACACAGGATAGCAAGATTGGTGAGTTAATGAAAAGAAATATCAGGCATGTAAAATATAAATCTGAAACTAGAATCAGGCATCCTTATGCCAGTATTGTCCATAAAGTAAAAAAGAATGGCAAATGGAAGAACATATCTCATTATTTAGGAAAAATAACCAATATCGAACCCAACCTAAAAAAAATAGAAAAAATGCTAATCAGTCATCCTCATGCCCAAATCATATATCAAATACAAAAGAATAAGGAGCCAGGTTCTAAATTATCAGATAAAATTTGGGAGGCCTTCAAAGAATCAATAGAGAAAGCAAAATATGATCAATTCAAAGATATGGATAATCCTACAAACCAGGTAATAGCAGAAATCATCGCATTAAGAAAGATTCCTTATGTAAGGTTACATGATAACACAGAGAACGAATATCACTGTCCACATTCACAATGCAATAAACCGATTAAACTGACTATGAAAGGAGCCAAAATAACATTAGAAGGGTTAGAAACGATCAAAGATTTCTAGCTGATTTACACTCTTTCTCTCTCTCACAGGTAATTCTCCTATAACATATCATCGACCATATGACTTGAATTTATCATTTCTTGGTTGTTTTTTACGTTCTGAAAGATAATAACGAAGTAAGATTGTGCCTACTGATATTATTGCTCCGATAATCAGATATGTTAGAACCATACCCATAATTGATTTTATTTGTTAAAGGTGTTATCATATATGGTATATCGATTATTTTTGTGAGAGCGAATTTCTAATTTTACAGATTATCTGTAATCTCTTTTGTAAATTAAGAGTGATTAATCATTTTCAAAAATAAATGGGGGAAACACCCATTTACTTAGATATTAACAAAAAATACAATGCCACAGATATTGAGCAAAAGTGGTTTTTGGGATTAATCTAGACTTTTTTTTAGTCAACACTTTTCCTGTATTAACAGAATTTATTTAGTTAGAATTTAAAATTAATTTAAAATGATTTGTGAGAAAATTTGTCATCATTTTCAAAGATGTTATGAACTGATTTAATATAATCTTTTTTTGTGAATTTTAGAACTTTTTTCTTCTAGTTGTTCAATTTTTGAAATAAACGCAGGAACTAATTTAATTTTAGAAAGAGATTCTACAGATAATTTTACAGTGTTAGTATCCAAGGAGATATTAGATTTAGGAAGATTTCTGTCAGCCCAAAATTTTATGACCTTGTCTTCGAGTTTAAAATCACGAAAACCAGCAGGAAATTTTTTTGTAATATGATTTAATAAAGTACGATCTTTGAAGACTACTCTAGGTTCAAACAGTCTAGTTTCATCACTGTAAACATTTTCAAATAAATTTCCAGAAATTTCGTCTGAAAGTAACTCCATCTTTGAAATTTTTCTCATTAATTCCAGAAAATGTAAAAACTCGTGTGCCAAAATTGCATGAATTGTTCCTTTT
This sequence comes from Nitrososphaerota archaeon, assembly GCA_022573895.1. GTDB lineage: Archaea > Thermoproteota > Nitrososphaeria > Nitrososphaerales > Nitrosopumilaceae > Nitrosopumilus. The sequence continues at coordinate 25,422 of JACZTB010000023.1, read as the reverse complement.
AGCCCATAAGCAACCAAAGGTGCAGAAATCTGGATTACAACCTGAAATTTTTCTTCAAACATTATAGGAATTGTTCTTGCAAACAAGATTCCAAACTCATAAGAATTTGGGTTGGGGGAGGATATTACAAGAGAAGGTTCTACATAAGCAGTGGGAAATTTTATTCCTGAGGCTTTTTCAATTCTATTTATTCCTGCAACAGTGATAGGAAATCGTTCTATTATAAGATCATACACATCATCAGGAATTATTTTTTTATCATGTGCTTCTTTCAAACGTACTAATGGATCCAATATTTCTCTTCGACAATTTTGAATGTAAAAATGTTGATTTGGTTAGGATCTAGGTTTTCCAGCTTTTGCTTTCTTTTTTCTACGTCTGTCAGCCATTTGATCAGCATGTCTTTTGTGTTTATTTTTTTTTCTTATTGGCATGAATATTTACAATTTCAGTACTAGTTAATTGTTATCATAATACTATGATATCAAGAAAATCAAATTCTTGGCATATACATGATGTATTAAGAATTTGAGAAATTCCAGGTGAAACATCATCACTGTTCACAAATCTCTTTACCGGAAATCCCCCTTCAGCTATGATAAACAAGGTAAAGGTATTACTAGAATTCTTTTTGTATTTTACAGCAAATATTTTCTTCTCAGAACGTTTTCCAGATTTTTCATAAACTACTATAGGATGTTTTTGAAGATCTTTTAATTTTTTTAGATTTTTTGAATCAATTTTATCTTCAGTAGAAATTTTCAGTTCTATTGATGAATTGAATTTAAGAGGATTTTTTGGAGATTCTGGGATAATTTTGAGATTGGTGATTTTGAGAAAATCAAATGTCAAATTAGCTAATTTTAAATTTCTTTTAAGAGGATTTTTAATTTTAACAAAAAATGGTCTACCAGTACCTAAAACTAGACTAGATTTGTCTTCACCACCAATCCATGTAAATTTAGCAGTAGAACCACCAAATTTTTTAAAAAGGAATTGAGAAATTATTCCTTCAACACTATCAAATTCTGAGATTCCATGAAAATTGCAAGTTCTGCATCCTTTCCCAGAACAATTTTCACAAGACTTTTGCTTTTGGGAAATACCTCTTAAAATTTTGATATATCTTCCAGAGAGAAATATTGATTTTGAACGCAGTTGACAAGATTCATCTTTCAAGTTTATTGTAAAAGTTACATCTGGATCCAAAAAATCAATAGTTTTTTTTGTTTTTCTAGAAAATAATTTTCTTAATTCTTTCGATATATCGGTCTTCACGCTATCAATCCCTTTTAGTTTGTATTTTGAACGAATGTAATCATCTCTATCAATAACAGAAGGCTTGATCATAGATCCTACACTAAATGATACAAAAGAGTAATTTGATGAGACATCAAGCATCAATTTCAAAAAATAATTTAGATTGTCAAACAGATTTTTACAAATATAGCACTTTTGAGTTGAGTTTAGATTTTTTTTAAGTTTTTTGCCAAGAAGTTTATTTGATGAAAGATGTAATTGTTTTGAGAATAATCTACCTAAGCAATTTTCACATAATTCATATTTTTTTAAGATTTGATTTGCAGCAGAAGTGATTTTTTTATAGTCAGACATGTTAGTTGAGAGTGTGGTGTGTAAGATTATCCTAATCCCATTCTTCTAAGTGTGCTTTGCATTTGGCGTCCTTTAGAAGCTTTCATCAGATTCTTAGAGTTTTTGTAATTTTTTACAAGTTCTTTAACTTCACCTTCTGGCCATCCAGAACCACGAGCAATTCGTTTGATTCTTGATGAATTCAGTAAGTCAGGATTTGCTTTTTCATCTTTGGTCATACTTTGAATGATATATCTCCATTTTGACATTCTGTCTTCCATTTGATCTAGTTGATCGTCTTTTACCATTCCTGAAAAACCAGGCATGCTCTCAAGAAATCCTTTTAATGAGCCCATTTTTGTAACTTCTTCTAATTGGTAAAAGAAATCATCCATATTCATTTTTCCACTAGAGATTCTTTTCATTCTTACATCATCGCCCTCAGATTCTAACCGTTTTGCCAAATCCAATACTGCTTGAATATCACCCATTCCAAGTAACCGTCCAACAAATCGTGTAGGAGAGAATTTTTCTAAATCATCAATTCGTTCACCAGTTCCAATGTACATTATTTGTGCACCAGTAGCTGCGGATGCAGCAAGTGCACCACCGCCTTTTGCAGAACTATCCAATTTTGTAATAATTATACCACCTACAGGGATAGTTTTGTGAAATGCTTCTGCTTGGCTGTAGCATTGTTGTCCAATGGTTCCATCTATCACAAGTAATGCTAAATCAGGATCTGCAACTTTGTTTATTCTAGCCATCTCTTCAAGTAAGTCTTTCTCTTCTTTGTGACGTCCTGCTGTATCAATTAGAATTACATCTAATGGTTGTCCTTCAAAATGTTTTAATCCATTTTTTACAATACTAGGAGAATCTTTGTTGTTTTCTTCACCATATACTTCAACATTTGATTTTTCACACATCGTTCTTAGTTGAACTAACGCACCAGGTCTGTAGGTATCTGCACCTACAACTCCAACTTTGTATCCTTGTCTGGTCAAAAACCTGGCAAGTTTTGCTGCTACAGTAGTTTTTCCACTACCTTGAATTCCAACCAAAATTAACTTATTTTGTTTTCCAGGTTTGAAATCAAAATCAGATTCATTTCCTAGTAATTTTGAAAGTTCATTATAGAGGATCTTTACAATGTGATCCTTACGTGAAAGACCAGGTGGAGGAGTCTCATTTAGTGCCCGTTCTTCCAGTTGTTTTGTAATTTCAAGAACTAATCTGACATTTACATCTGATTGCAATAATGCCCTTTGAACATCCTTAGAGAGTTCTTTGATAAGTTCCTCATCTATACCTGAAGACTTTATAATCTTCTTAATTGCAGCACCTAAACTATTCTTAAGTCCATCAAGCATTGTAATTCAATTCTGCATCCATTATTTCAAACCTTCCTCTGTATCCATCCCATGTTTTTTTGGCTTGATTAATTTTGATCGAATTTGAAAAGAGTGGGCAGTTAATCACAAATGTTTCTGCTTCACCTCCTTCAAAGTTTAAGTTAAATCCAAATTTATCAGACAATTGTCTTAAAGTATCAATATCTGATTTTGAGATTTGTTTTCCTAGCCAAGTGTCATCTAAGCCATCAGAAGATACAGTTGTCATAATAAAAACAAAATTAGAGTCCAGTAAATCATTCATGTATTGTTCAGGTTCACTACCCCACAATGGTGTAACAGCAATCAAGTCTAATTTTGAGCAAAGGGTTTCAAATTTTTCTTTTTGAAATTGACTGTTGATTCCACCATGAACCAATCCTTCAATATAGAATTTGTCTTTAGCAGTTTGCAATAAATTCTCTAGCGCAAGTAATTCATCATTAGTTTCATCAGAATCAGATTTAATTGTTAATTGAGGAATTTTCATAGATTCGGATTGTAATTTTGTCCATTGTAAATTAGGGTGATGAAGTAAATGACTTTCTTCAGATTTTGGAAAGACGCTTAGAAGACATGTAACTTTATGTCCTTGTTTTTGTGCCATATAGATTGCATAAGTGCTGTCTTTTCCACCTGAAAAAAGAGAGGCTAACTTCATGATCTAAAAAATATTTAATTCAACAAACTTTTGAAATTTGTTGAAAAGAGATGCTTCATTACTCATAATCCTCATCAAAATTCAGACGGCTTTTCCGCTCATCATCAGCATCCACATTAGCTCTTAATGCGCATGATTTTAGTTTTATCCATTACAACCCAGTACTCTACATTTTGTCCATTTTCCAATTTTCCCTTAACTTCATCATCAATTATACTAACATCAATTGTCTCAAATGTTTCAGAGTCCATTACTTGTACGGTATCGCCATTAATTGAGATGATTTGACCTATTTTCTTGTTAATCAATGGAATGTGAATTTGCATGCTTACTGGTCCTACATGAGGTCTTTTTTGACCATCAAAAATTCCCTGAGCAACAATTCTTGCTTTTGCTGAACCATGTTTTCCAGGTTTTGATGTATCATATTCAACAATTTTGCATGGTTCTCCACTTGGTTGATCAGAATGTGGTAATAGAATGTAAGAACCAATTTTTAAAGAACCAAGATCTGATGGTTTACTCATGCAAAAATAGTTTTTCGCCGAATATTTAACTTTTCTAATTGGAGTATAGTCTAAAATTTTATCCTAATCTATTCTTTAGTAGCAGTTTGTATCAATGATTTTATTTTCATTATCATTTTAAAAAAATCTTCATTAGGTTCAATACTTACAACAAATAAGTTGCTGTCATCTATTGGAATGCTAATTAAAGTAACCTTATCATATTCTAAAACTGAAGATTTTTCAAAACCAAGTTCATGAGAAAGATTTTGAGATTTTTCCCATTCCCACATTGAATAATGAATAGACATTTTCAATTCATCAGGTGACAAATATTGTTTTACTCCTGCCTGTTCAAAATTATTAATTAGAACACCTTTAGTATTTACAACCCCAGTAAATCTGATTTTTAAATCTAATTCAAGAATATTTTTGCACAGTTTTTCATAATCCAATAAAATTTGTAGAAATATTGATTATTAAAATCTAATCAATTAAGAAGTAAATGATTAAATTCTAAATCTAAACAGTTTCAAGTTTTTCAATTCCAAAAACAAGACCATAATAGTCTGAATAAGAAATATCAGTAATCTTAAGATTACATTTTTTTAAAATTTGTTCTATTTGGGAAAATTCTAATTTATCTTGATTTGTTTTGATTTTGATATGACCATCTGTCACTAATCGTTCCCAATCAGGATAAATATTCAATATAGAATCAAAAATTTCATCATACTCTTCAAAGTTTTTTTCGTTCAAATTTATTTTCAAACACAAAGTACAATTTTAAATCTTATGAATGATTCTTGTTTTAGGCATAGATAAAAAGAAGGAATTAGAATTCACATCATGGCTCACAGACCAGAATCTAATAAAAAACTATCAATGAAGACTAGGCTGATTTTCATTGCAATAATGTTTGTTATTATTAATTTGGTGTTCTATTTTGGATTTGACTCTTCAGATGAATCAGAACCACTGATTGACATAGATGATAAAAATTTACTGAACTTTGAAAAAAATCCGGACTTGGAACAAGAAATGACAATTTCCATTAATCCATAGTTGGTATAGAGTTAATAGTCTAGTAATGATGATGCATTTGCCTTTGTTCTAATCCTTCTTGCTCAAAATGATTGTGAGTTTTCCCACCATCACGATGGGCATGAACTGTTCCATCAATATGACAATGTGTGTTGTCAATTAAATTCTTCATAAAAACATCATCTATGTTTAGTATCATGTTGGTTGCTTCAACTGCAGTTTTGAAAACTTGTTGTTTTACAACTACTGTTTCTATGATTTTAGACGATGACATATCTGATATTTTTCTAATCTTAGAATTTATTCCATACCATTTCATTTTGCCATTACAAGTTGCAAATTTTGCCCGTAATTGTGTTAGTGTATCTAAAACATTCATTCCTATATTCTGTGCTAATGTCAATGGTATTTCTTCTAAAGCATCTGCAAAGTGCTCTATTGCAATTTGTTCCTTACCCTCAATAGTTCCAGCTTGCTTTCTAATTTTTTGTGCTATTATCCCTTCAACTGAACCAGCGCCATATACAATGAATGGATTTTCAATAAAATTTCTTAAAACATAAAATGCATTCAAAGCATTTCTGTGGAATTCGTCTAGATATCGTTTTGAGTTTGCTCTCAATAACAAAGTTACAGATTTTGGATTATTGTCACTTTCTACAAAAACCATTTTATCTTCACCCACAGTTTTCTCATAAACTCTCTTTGCGAAACCCAATTCATCGCTAGATATTTTCTCTATATTTTTACAGGTCTTAGCACCAGTTACTTTTTCCAACCACCATAAATCATTATACTTTACTCTTCGCATCGAGATAATGCCTTTTTTTGCAAGAGCCTCTTGAACAAACTCATTTACGCCTTTCCTAGAGATTACTACATTAGCTCCTGAATCTACAATATTTTTTACAAGTGCAAGTAAATCTTTGTTCTCTTGATCAAGAAATTGACTCATTTGTTCAGGTGATTTTATTTCAATCTCTGCCTCTGTTCTTGTCCTCATTGTTTCTAATGATTCATTTATCAACAGAATCTTGGCGTCTTGAATAGTTCTAGGCATTGCTGAACTATCTATTGTTTTGTCAATCACTGTACCTTTAATCAATTGTATTTCTGAAGCATTTCCTATTTTTTCTTCAATCTTAATGTCGTCAATATCTATCTGTCCTTTTTCCAAGTTAGATATACTACATATCGCCTCGATGATGATATCTACAATCTTTGTATTTTCTTCTTGTAAATCAAAAATTGCTTTTCCCTCCAAGCATGTAATTAGTAATTGTCTCATTGTTTCTCTATCTCTTCTGTTTGACTTTATCTTGATTTCATCTAATGTCTCTAAAGCATAATCAAGACTTCGCTCATAACCCCTTGTAATTGTAGCAACAGGAATTCCAATTTTTAATAATCCTTCAGCATGGTTAAGTAGACTACCTATCAAAATAGCTGCTGATGTTGTACCGTCTCCAACATGAGTATCAACTGTATTTACAGCCTCAATTACAGATTTAGCTGCTGGATGATCAACATCAACTTTTCTCAAAAATGCACCACCATGAGATGTTATGGTATCTTCTCCAAGAATATCGATATACACTTTTTCCATACCGCGTGGACCAAGGGATGTTTTGACGATTTCTGTAACAAGTTTACCTGAAATCAGATTATACATTTGTGATTCTTGTAGTCCAACACGTGAGATATCTTGACCAAGTAAACCAGGATATTTCATCACTTTTAGCCTCCTTTTAGATATTAAAACATATTTGCTGACAAATTTAATTTATCAAAAATAAAGAACGTAAAATCAATCTAACAATAACTTTTACATTATTTGATTTTACTACGTTGCATTCTTACTTGTAATGTCTTCATCAGGTCCAGGCGTGTTAGAGTTTGGTCCTCCAGCACTTGTTGCTGTAGTATCTTCTTTGAAGTGTTTCAAATCTTCTCCTGAAATAACATCTTCTTCGGGTGGTGAATAGTCGCGTACATCATGTCTTGCTTTTCCTGGATACTTGTTTTGGGTTGCAAGTGCTACTATGATAAACAGAGTAAACGAAATGATTGGGGGTATCATTGTATCCAATCCTGCCCATTCTTCTGGCATTGTAAAGAAGAAGATTAATCGTATTAGTGAACCAACAATAAGAGACACGATAGCTGCTGGCATGTTTGCCTTTTTCCAGAATAAACCAAATGTGAGAGGAGCAAATGCTCCGGCAAAAACTATGTCAAATGCTAAGATAAGATAAATTCCTGGGGCAGGTAAGAAATAACCAATTGCCGTTCCAACTATCATCATTGGAATAATTGCAATACGAGTAGCTTTTAGTAGTTGACTATCACTCCAATTCGGCTTTTGCTGCCATCGTCTTCTAATTATTCTCTGCATCATATTTCTAGAAATAACACTGGAAATTGCTAATAGTCCTCCGCTAGCAGTAGACATTGATGCGCCAATTACGCCCATCAGAATTGCTGCACCAATTGCAAATGGCATAAATTCTGTAGATAGCATTGGCAATGCTAAAGCTGGATCTATATCTACGGGGAGATAATAAAATGCTACAATTCCGAGCATACTTGTAGGAATTACTGTAAACATTGTTAGTGCGCCTCCCATTAATGCGCCTCTTTGTGCTGTTTTCGGGTTCTTGGCTGAAAATACTCTTTCCATAAAGTCAAGCGCAACTATATCTCCCAATCCTAGTGCAAGAATTGCTCCCCAATTTATCAACGCCCCATTGGCAACGTCGTACAATCCCGACAGGTCCAAAAATTCTGGTGGAGCATTGTTGTAAATGACATCCCAAGGCGTATCTGCATAACCTCCGTAAAAGAAAAGGAATCCAGCCCAGAATGCACCTATTGCAAGATAAACTTGGAATAGATTTGTATAGGCTGATGCAAACAGTCCGCCAGCAACTGTGTATATCACTACTACTATAGCCGAAATTGCAATACCGTAGAAATAATTTATACCGAAAACAATTTCCAAAATAAATCCACTAGCTGCTAAATTACCTGCAACAAGAATTAGAAAACTAATAATCATAAGGATGCCAGAAAGTCCTTCTGCTCCATTTCCAAATCTTCTAAAATAGAAATCTGGTAATGTAACCATTGACATTTTGTTTAGTGGTTTAGCATAGAATGCACCTGTCATGAACAGACACAACCCTAAACCTATTGGAATAACTGCTCCGGCCCAAAATCCAAATTCAAATACAAGTGAAACATTTCCTAATGATGAATTTCCATCAACCGCTTGAGCTGCAAGCATTGTTCCAACCATAAACAAAGGCAAACTTTTTCCTGCAACGATCAGTCTCCTACCACTGTTTTTGACTAGTTTACCTGCAAACACACCAACTACAAGTGTAATTACGATGAAGATTGCGACGGCAATGCCAAACCCATCCATCTCCACCATGACCTCATTTTAAAAAATAAATTATATAAATATTGAATTTTACAAGTATAGTACGTTTTATGAGGAATTCGCTATACGTATAGTACATTTAATGCAAAAATAATGTTAATTTTACTGTTTTAATAAAAATTTACATTGTAATATCGCATTATTTTGTAAATTAATGAAATTATGAGTTTCTTATTGTTAGATCGCAAAAATTTGTAATTAAATTTTCGTTTCAAAAATTTTATTTTGAATTAAAATTCAAAATCTTATTAAATTAATCCTCTCAGACATTACGTGGATAAACAATATGCTGTTGCAGTTATTCTAATTATCTTAGGACTTGGTTTAAATCAATCTGGCTCGTCAAATCCGTTTTACAGCGGTCTTGGTATAGGAATCATAGTAATGGGAACGTTTTGGGTATTAATTAGATTAATTAAAGAAATTAAAAAAAAGTAATTTCAACTTGTAAAATTCACAAAATAATATAAAGAATAGACAAAGCCATTTTGTATGCCAGGAAAAGGATACTCCACATTTGGCATGAAACCTGTAATTACAGCTAGACTACAAGAAGCAACCGATAAGAGTTATCCGGGGATGTTTCTACCTAGTACCTTAATCATCGTAATGAATGAAATTAAGAAAGGGTATTACTCAGTTGTATCTCATAAAATAAAGTTGGACCTGTCTGGTCGCTATAACACCATAACTATTAGATCCGATGTTAAAGAATGGTTAGTAGAAAATCATGAAAAACTTGGAAAAGAATATGAAGAAAGATACAATGTAAAATGCTTTACAAAATTTGTGAGTTATTTTATCGTTAACATGCTTGAATCAAAAAGTGATGCTCAAAACCATTCTATTAGTCTAAAAGAATCTGATTTTAATTGGCTTCAAGAAGAATATAAAAAACAGAAAAAGAATCATCAAGGAATTTCTAGCTTTGAACGATTTGCTGATATGTACATTAATAATTTACTTGGAAAGTTTAAAGCAGCAAAAGAAATCTTGACACTGTAAATGTTATTTGTAATAATTTAAATTTATAAAAAATTAAAAATATTAGAGGGGCGTCATTGTATCAATTAATCGTGCGCTAGTTACATGACCATCTTTCTCTTGGATTTCAAGGTCTACAGTATATTTCAAAGCATCCAACATAAAATTAACTTGAACATCCCAAGCTTCTCTAGGTCCTTTTTCAGGAATTTGAAATGTTTGATTTACTCTAAAGTCACTTACATCTCCGTACAGTGCATTAATTATTCTTTTTGATTCTCTATCGATATCTTCCTGTGTACTGACACTCTTCATTACTAAACGCTACAAAGAACAAATATAAAAATATTTTAATTTAATTTTTATTTTTTTTAATAGTAAATATCATAATTTTGTAAGTCTTTTTAAAAATGGATCTTTTTTCATTTTATCTAATTCGCCCTGCGCTTTAAATCTGTGAAAAATCGCAGTTTGGTTATTTGGATCAAGTTCTATTGCTTTGTCGTACCATTTCAGAGATTCTTCATATTTTTTTAATAATAAAAGTAATTTTCCTTTATAGCTTATTGCATATACGTAATTAGGACTGATTTTTAATGCTTTTTCACAGTATGAAAGTGCCTCATTATATTTTTTGGAGTGTTCGAGAAACCAGACCATACTACATAAGGCAACAACATTTTTTGGTTCAATCTCTAATGCACATTCACAATAGAATCTTGCTTGGCCTAACTTTTTCAATGAAGATAAAGATACACCTTTACTGTAAAGTGCCCTAACATTATTTGAGTCATATTCTAAAATTTTATCAAAGCACTCTATGGCCTTTTTGTATAGACGTGTTCTGTCAAAAACTATTCCTTTATTAAATTGAGCATCAGTACATTTTGGGTCAATTTTTAGAGCCTCATCATAAAATACAAAAATATCTTTGTTCGAAAAGCCTGCAAAATCAAGTGTCCAGCCCTTGGCAACCAGTGCTTTAGTATTTTTATTATCTGTCTCTAAAGCCCGTGTGTAGAATTTTATTGCTTCCTCATGCTTTCCTTGCTTTGTTAGCTTTTGTCCTTTTTCATACAGAATATCAGATTGTCTAGAATCTTCATCAATAGCTTTTTGTAAGAATAGCATTGCCTCTGAACTTTTTTCTAATCTCCCCAGAATCAAACTTTTACCGTAAAGTGCAGCAGAGTTATTTGGATTATTCAACAAAACTTGATCAATTATTTTTATAGCTTCTTCATTACGACCTAATTTACTAATGCATAGCCCCAGGGATGTTAATGAATCAGAATATTGTGGATCGATTTCAAGAGATTTTTTTAGGGGAGATATTGCTTCTTCATATTTTCCTATCTTTTCAAGTGAAAGACCTTTGTTGTACAAAGCATCTAGATTTTTTGGATCTATGGACAAGACAGTATCAAAACAAATTACAGCACTTTGAAAATTTCTCATTTTATATAATGTGGTACCTTTATGAAGTTGAGCCACAATGTTTTCAGGTTCTAGAGAAATAGCCTTGTTAAATTTTGAAACAGCTTTACTAAATTGACTGTAATAAATTGCAGTTAAACCTTGATTCAAAAAATACCATGCATTTTTTGAATTTTGTAATATCATATTGATAGTTTACTCAAATACTATTTTTATAGTTAAATCGTATATTACACATAATTTGATTTTTTTTTTGTTATATGATGATTTTTAATAATTAAAATATAAGATACGTACTTTACTTGAAATCTTTAATTATTAAAGTCATGAATAGAATTTGATTTAAAATGGGCATGGAATTTTATGGTGATGATTTTCAGGGTGCAGATGTTGCACCATTTATAGGAATTAACACATTTTTACATCTTCCTTGGATAAAGACACACAAAGAATTACTTGAAGCAAAACCTGATGTTGCAATTATTGGGGAGCCCTTTGACTTTGGTACCACTATTCGTCCTGGAGCAAGATATGGACCAAGAGCAATTAGAGCTGCATCGACAATTCCATCTCCTCCCTTCGAACGTTTCAATATTGAAACTGGTGCAGATCCATTTGGAACTTTTCGAACAGTAGATTATGGTGACGTTATAGTTTCACCAGGTGATGTAATAGAATCACACAAGAGAATGACCATTAAAGTCAAGGAAGTACTAGAAGCAGATGGTATTCCTGTAATGCTTGGAGGAGATCACTCAATTACTTATGCAAACGTTAGAGCTTTTCAGAAAAAATTCAAAAACATTGGTATGATTCATTTTGATACACATGCTGATTGTGCACCACAGGGATTAACTGGTTTCAAGTATGATCATGGAGCACACATTAGAAGAATTATGGAGATGGGTTGTCTAAAAGGAAAAAACTATTCGCTTGTAGGTCCAAGAGGATATTGGCCAGGGCGTGATTTGTACAAATGGATGTCAGATCAAGATTTCCAATGGTTTACAATGCTTGATGTTGAAGAATTAGGAATTGATTACATTGCAAAGGAGATAGCTGATAGAGCAAATGATGGAACAGATGCAGTCTATCTTAGTTGGGATATAGATTCTTTCGATCCTGCTTATGCACCAGGTACTGGTGAGCCTGAACCAAACGGACTCACATCAAGAGAAGGCATTAGAATGATACGTCTATTATCAAAATCATTTGATCCGGATAGATTTGCAATGGATTTGGTAGAAATTGCTCCGGCATATGATGTCAGCGATTCAAGTTCTTACAATGGTGGCATCACATCAGGATTGGGACAAAGATTAGTTATAGAACTTTTAGCAGGATTGTCATTAACAAAAAGAGGTTTGGATGAAGGAGATCCTATAAGACCACACGATTATCGCGGTACTGGAAACACATACAGTTTTGGAAAGCCACGTGCTGAAATCCCAAAGAGAGATTAATGAAAATTGAAGTGTCGATACAGGGCGATCCTGATATCAAACCATTTACCAAAATATTTTATTATGAAAAATCTGATGAATTAATCTTTTTTGAATCTACACAATTAACCAAAAATCGCCTTTTAAACAATATGCGATTAAACATAAACGAAGTACTTGGGTTGTTTGTTGCATATGTTATAACTTCTTTAAATGAACACAAAACAATTAAAGAAATTCAAAAACAAATACCAAAGCTCCTTTTACCACATCAAGTTATGATTGGAGTTCCTGAAGGCTTGAGAAAATTAACTTTTACAATTACAACAAATGGCAATAACAGTGAGCAAATATCTATCACAACACCCATACGCATTGATCAGTATTTTCTTGATGAACAGAAACAAACAGTATAGGAGTAGTGAAATGATTGATTGACACAATAATTGTAATGTTGCAAGCCAATAATCCTGTTTTAATCATAGTTGCTGGTCTGATGATTGGACTAGTACATGCTTTTGAGCCTGATCATCTTAGTGCGGTTTCCACACAACTATTAAAAAATAATAATAATTCAAGTGGTTCAAAAAAACTAGACTTACGGAATTTGACTATCATCTCTTCTTTAAGAGGGGCACTTTGGGGAATGGGACACACATCCAGTATCATTCTGATTGGTCTATTGATTGCGGGTTTATCATTAAACATACCTGATGATTTTTTTATTAGTGCAGAAGTTGTTGTAGGTTTTATGCTGATTGCTTTAGGAATTTTTACATTTACAAACAAGAGTATCTTTAAACAAAAACACATTCATCCTCACAAACATTCAGATGGAATTTCTCATACTCATTCTCACGTTCATAATGAGGATCATAAACATGGTCACAAAGCATATCTGATAGGTTGTGTTCATGGTGTTGCTGGTAGTGGTAGTCTTGTAGCATTAACTGCATCTACAATGAATGGTTTTGATATGATGATGTATTTTTTGATTTTGTTTGGCATAGGTAGTATAATTGGAATGACTGTTGCTAGTGGAGTTATAGGTTTACCATTTATTTTCTTTTCAAAAATAAGTTCTGTAACTAAATACCTAAGATATGCAATAGCTAGTATAACTTTCATAATAGGAATCAATATTGTATTTTCAATTGGACTAGATAGCAAACTATTTTCATTAAACTAAACATGTAGTTTGAAAAATTTCAAAACAAGTTATAAAGTCTAGACATTGAGAGTTTATCGGCTGGATCTGTAGTTGCAAGTTTTCCATCAACTGTTACTTCATATGTTTCAGGATTGACTTCAATGTTTGGAGTAAGATCATTATACAACATGTCTTTCTTTCCAATAGAACGACAGTTTTTCACAGCAACTAGTTTCTTTTTTGAATTAATTTCTGATTCAAGACCTTTGTCCAGTGCCAGTTGTGATGTGAAAGTTACAGAAGTAGAATATTTTGTTTGACCAAGTGCTCCAAACATAGGACGATATAGTACTGGTTCAGAAGTAGGAATTGAGGCATTTGGATCTCCCATGAGTGAATATGCTATAAAACCGCCTTTAATGATCATCTTGGGTTTGACTCCAAAGAATTGAGGAGACCAAATTACAATGTCAGCTAATCGTCCAGGCTGCAGAGAGCCAACATAATGAGAAATGCCATGAGTTATGGCAGGGTTTATTGTGATTTTGGCAAGATAACGCTTTACTCTGAAATTATCATTTCGAGTATTGTCTTCGGGAAGTTTACCAGCCATCTTTTTCATTTTATCGGCAGTCTGCCAGTTTCTGGTTGTAACTTCTCCCACTCTTCCCATTGCTTGGCTATCTGAAGACATCATACTCAATACGCCAATATCATGCAGTACATCCTCTGCTGCAATAGTCTCTCCTCGAATTCTAGATATTGCAAATGATACATCTTCAGGAACTGATGAATTTAGATGATGGCAGACCATCATCATATCAAGATGCTCTGCTAGTGTGTTTATTGTAAAAGGTCTTGTTGGATTTGTAGATGATGGAAGTATGTTTTCTTCACCTGCAATTTTTAGAATGTCCGGAGCATGACCGCCTCCAGCTCCTTCAGTGTGATAAGTATGGATTGTTCGTCCAGCAATTGCTTCAATTGTATCATCAACAAATCCACATTCATTTAGAGTATCAGTATGAATTGCAACTTGAGTGTCAGTTTTGTCTGCAACCCTCAAAGCAGAATCAATTGTAGCAGGAGTTGACCCCCAGTCTTCATGTAATTTTAGTCCACAAGCACCTGCTTCAATTTGTTCAAGTAATGCAATTTCACGAGAATCGTTTCCCTTTGCAAGAAATCCAAAGTTCAGCGGTAATTCATCAACTGATTCAATCATTCTATGGATATTCCATTTACCAGGAGTACATGTTGTTGCATTTGTTCCATCAGCTGGACCTGTTCCACCGCCAATCATTGTAGTGGTGCCACTACAAATTGCATGTATTGCTTGTTGAGGAGAAATAAAATGAATATGAGAATCAATTGTTCCAGGAGTACAAATTGTATGCTCGCCAGCAATTATCTCGGTGTTTGAGGAAATTATCATATCAATATCATCCATTATGTCAGGATTACCAGCATTTCCAACACCAACAATTTTTCCATCTTTTATTCCAATGTCTGCTTTGATAATTCCCAAAATAGGATCCATTACAATTGCATTAGTAATTACAAGATCAAGTGATTCTGCTCTAGGTACCCCACTTGCTTGTCCTTGTCCATCTCGTATGCTTTTTCCTCCACCAAATACAGCCTCATCACCATATTTGATCAAGTCTTTTTCAATTTCAATAATCAAATCAGTATCCGCAAGACGAATCCGGTCACCCACGGTAGGGCCATACAAATCAACATAAGTTTTTCTTGGAATGTTTAGAGTCATAATGAAAGTCCTTTGAATCCTTTTTCTGAAGCTTTTTTGAATGCCTCTTCTTGTTTTTCTTTTAGACTTCCATTTACCAAACCACTAAATCCATAAACAATTTTTTTTCCGCTAAATTCTGTTAGCTCAATTTCTCTTGTTTCTCCGGGTTCAAATCTTACTGATGTTCCAGAAGGAATATTGAGATGACACCCATAAGATTTTTCTCTTGTAAACTCAAGTGCTTTATTTACTTCAAAAAAGTGTGTGTGTGATCCTACCTGTATAGGCCTGTCGCCAGTATTTTGAACACTAATGGATGTTATAGATTTTCCCACATTAGCAGTTATTGGCTCATCAGATAGAAAGTATTCACCAGGAATCATATTTCTCACACAATAGGATCATGAACTGTAACCAGTTTTGTTCCGTCTTCAAAAGTTGCTTCCATTTGAATTGAATGAATTATCTCTGCAACACCAGGCAACACATCATCTTTTGACAAAACATTTTTTCCGGAGCTCATAAGTTCCGGAACAGTTCTTCCATCTCTTGCACCTTCTAAAATATGATCAGCAATGATAGATACAGCTTCTGGATGATTGAGTTTTAATCCTCTATTTTTTCTTCTGCGAGCAAGTTCTGAAGTAACAAAAATATTTAGTTTTTCTAATTCTCTAGGAGTAAGCATCATTGAATTGAATGCTGTGCCAGAGTATTTAATCATTAAAAGCATTAGATGAATCTAACAAAGTATAACTTTGTCAAAAAACAAAGTTAGTTATGTTAGAAGTTAATTCACCAATAGGGAATATTTTTCTTGATGATGGATTTGATGATCTAAAAAGTGGAGATTTTGAAAAGCTCAAAATTTCACGAATGGAGTTAGAAAAAAGAATTTTGAGAAGAAAGACAGATCGTGGAACAGATATTGGTTTGAATTTAGATCCTGGAATTAAACTTCGTCATGGAGATGTAATCAAAAATGGAGACATGAAAATTGTTGTGGAGCAATTACAAGAAAAAATAATTACTGTTAGACTAAAAAATAAAAAAATGACGGATGTAATGGTGCTTTTAGGACACATAATTGGAAACAGACACAGACCTATATCCATCAAAAGCGATGAGATTTCGTTTCCAATTCAAGCAGATTCAGAAAAGGAAGTATTCATAAAATTATTTCAAAGTATCATCAACCATATTGAATTGACAGTAGATGAGCAAATATTTTCTCCTCATTCAGGAGCTGATGTACATGAACATTGATGAGATGGAACAAGAGTTAGGAGTAATGCAGTTATCAGACTCGTTTTTCCCCACAGGTATTTTTGCTACCTCAAATGGATTAGAATTTTTTTTCACAGAAAAAAAGATTCAAGGAATGACAGACTTGATAGAGATGATTAGAATCAACATTATTCAACAGATAGGTCCATCAGATTGTGTTGCGCTTGCAAATGCATTTGATAGTGCAAGTAAACATGATTTTTACAAAGTTGTTGAAACAGATAGTATTGTTTTTGCCACAAAATCAATAAAAGAAATTCGTGATGCATCAGTAAGATCAGGTGTTCAGTTAATCAAATGTGTATCAGAATTTGTAAAAGATGACAAAATTTTGAATCAATACAAAAACAACATTATAAAAAACAAAGCACATGGTATATTTCCTGTGGCATTTGCAATTTCTTGTAATGCATTAAAAATTAAAAAAGAAAAAAGCATGATGATGTTATTGTATGGTTTTACTGTAGGTGTAGTAGGTGCAGCTCTACGATTAGGATTAATTCAACATTTTGAAGGTCAAAAAATTATTCACAGTATAAAACCAATAATCAGTCAAACCATCAAAGAATATTCAAATAAATCACTTTTTGAAATGTGGCAATTTGCTCCTCAAGTAGACATTGCTCAGATGTTACATGAAAAAATGGATTCTAAAATGTTTATTACATAAAAATTGGATTTTTCATTATGAATCACATTCCAAGAATTGGTATTGGAGGACCTGTTGGTTCAGGAAAAAGTATGCTTATTGAATGCTTTGTGCCAATGTTGGCTGAAAAGGGATACAGTGTAAGCATTATCTCAAACGATGTGATTTCAAAAGAAGATGCAGATAGAATGAGATCTAATTTAGCTACTAAGAGAGGATTACTTCCAGAAAATTTAGTCATAGGTCTTGCAACAGGTGGATGCCCACATACTGCAATTAGAGAAGATCCTTCCATGAATCTTTCGGTAATAGAAGAATTAGAATCAAAACACGCTAATCTTGATCTTATAATTATTGAAAGTGGTGGGGATAATATTATGACTACATTCAGTCCACTTCTTGCAGATTATTTTATTTACATAATTGATGTTGCAGGGGGAGACAAGTATCCAAGAAAAGGCGGATTGGGAATTGAGAGTTGTGATCTTTTGGTGATTAACAAGATTGATCTTGCCAGTAAAGTTGGAGCAGATCTTGAGATTATGAAAAGAGATGCAAAAAAGATTAGAAATGAAAAACCGTTTGAATTTATCAACTGTAAAACTGATGAAGGGATAATGAAAATAACTGAGCACATCATTCATGATGTGTTGTTTGATTCTGCACCAAAATCAACAATTACACAAAAGGTGTGATAATTGAATAAACTAGAATATTATACACCAAATGATATACCAAAGGAAATTCAGATTTTTGAGGCCAAAGTAAAACAATTGGAAGTTGGAAAATCAGGAAAAGTAGGCATTCTAGAATTGGAACTTGAAAAAGATAGTACTGGTAAGACAGTTATTACAAGACAATTTTCTCAAGTCCCATTACAATTTCAGCGGGTACTATATCTTGAAAACTCACTTCCTGAAATGGCATATCTTTATGTCATGTCACCATCTGGTGGAATTTTGCAAGGAGACAGATACAGAACTGATGTATTATTAAAAAATAAAGCCATTGCTCACATGACAACTCAAGGTGCTACTAGTATCTACAGTATGAACGCAAATTTTGCATCACAAATTATAAACATCACAGTGGATGAGAATTGTTATCTAGAATACATTCCCGATCAAATAATCCCACACAAGAACTCCAGATATTATCAAAAAGTAAATCTCAACGTTCATAATAATTCCACTTTAATTTATTCAGAAATTTTAACGCCAGGAAGAGTTGCCATGGGGGAATCTTTTGAATATGACATCTGTTATCTCAGAACACATTGCAAGAACCAAGATAAGAAAATAAGATTTTTAGAAAATATAAAAATTGAACCAAAAAAACAAAGATTGAAAGATTTTGGAATATTGGGTGAATACGGTATAGTTGGAACAGTTTACATCTTAACTAGAAAGAATGATGTAATTGAACTGGAAAATACTATAAACCAAGATATGAGAAATACGGATGCTGTTTTTGTTGGGACATCCATTCTTCCAGATGAATCAGGAATAGTCATCAGAATTTTAGGAAAGAAGACAGATAGTGTCTTTGATGTAATTTTTAAGACACTTGAAATAAGCAGAAAGAAAATTCTTGGAGCATCATTTAGTAAAACAAGAAAAAATTAAATAAAATCCAGCAGCAAAATTTAGTTTTCTACTTTAGTTGTTCAAGAAGTGACAAGCTCATCAGATTAGTCATTACCAATCCTTTTCGGTTAACATCACGTCGTGTTTGCTCACAGTATTTCTTTAAACTTTGATGACTCTTTTCACTTGCAACTTCAATGACTAGAATATTTTCAGAATATGGAAATGTGAATTTTGAAGGAGTTAAGCAAAATGTATTCATGTTTCCAAGTCCAGCTTTCTCAATTTTCTCTCTTTTTAGTAAGAGATTTGCAATTTCTTGTAGGTCTTCATCATCTTCTCCATATTCTAGATAATATACAGAGACAAAATTAGTTTCACCATCAACTTCTCTTTGGAAGAGATCGTCTTTGATGTTAAATACAAATGCTGTTTTGTCTTGGTTGTGTGCAGAGAGATCTTTTGATATCTGTGTACTGTCTTTGAATTTGGCTAGAAGATAGTGATTAGTAGAATCAGAAAAATATGGCTTGCTTTCACTAGAAAACGTACCTGTAACAAAAAATAAATTTTCTATATTTTTTGAATTAACCCAAGAGTCTTTAAGATCAATAGATTCATGTGTGTGCAAATATGGCGCACAAACATATCCAGAATAGGATAGTTCTAGCTTTGACATGCAACCTTGAAAAATGTTTCAGAGTATTTATGCGTATAGTACGATATTAGATTATATGGTATAAGTCATCTACAATAGTTTTTTAATAGTAGAGATCTTCGTTTTCCTTGTCCCAAGCTAGCTCAGCCTGGTAGAGCTTCCGGCTGTAGTTGTTGGCTTTAGATGGCTGACCGAATAACAGCATATCAGGCATACAGAAACCGGGTTGTCGAAGGTTCAATTCCTTCGCTTGGGACCACACGTTTAGTTTAAACCCTCGACGAGGTATACAGAACATGCAACGTCAGGTATCACAATCAAAGATGTCTGGAGAAATTTATGATTATGATCGTATTTTAGAGCGAACATTTGCAAATATTAAAAAAGATTTGTCTGCAGAAAATTCCAAACTCATTATAGAATATGACAAAGTCATGACAAGACAATCAATATCAAAAGCTGCAAGACGAATTCATTCACAAGGTTTACTAAATCTGAGTAGAACACTTGAGAAAGACTGGAAAGACGTAACCAGAGAAGACATTGACGAGTTAGTATTCAAGATAATGGACAAGTATGCAGATAAGAAAGGTCAGGAGACTTGGACATCATTTGACTTGAAAAAAGTATTAAAGATGTTTTTTAGATGGTATAAACTTGGTTCGCGTGACCTAAAGGAAGTAGGAGATCCTCCAGAAACAAAATCGGTTAAACTCAAAACAGTTAGAGACAAAATTGTAAGAGAAGATCTTGTAACTGAATCAGACATAACAAGACTTCTTCATGTGTGTGGAGAAAATGCCAGAGATAGAGCATTTATCGATTGTCATTCAGAAGCAGGTACCAGGCCAGGAGAGATTTTGAACTTGCAACTAAAACACGTAAAATTTGACAAGTATGGTGCAGTTATTCATGTGGATGGAAAGACAGGAGCCAGAACAATCAGACTGATAAGATCAGTTCCCAATCTTGCCAAATGGATTGATGTGCATCCATTTAAGGACAATCCAGAATCACCTCTATGGATTACGCTAAAGAAGGAAAAGTATGGAGAAGCGTTTTCTTATGCTGCATCAATGAAGATGTTAAAAATGCGTTGTAGAATGGCAGAAATATCAAAGCGAATCAACTTAAAATTATTCAGACATTCTGAGGCTACAGAAACTGCAAAATTCATGACTGAATCTCAATTAAGAAAAAGACATGGATGGACGGCATATTCCAAAATGCCTGGAAGATATGTTCACATGATAAATTCAGATGTTGATGATGCACTGTTTTTGCACTATGGTATCAAGACCCAAGAAGAAAATAAGATTCAACTAAAGAAATGTCTAGTATGTGATTGTGATAATTCACCGAATAGTACAATGTGTTCAAAATGTGGAAAGCCATTGAGTGTAAAAATTGCAGAACTGTTAGATGAAAAACAAGAAACTGAGAAGAAAGAACTTTTGAAAAAGATTGACATGTTAGAACAAAAGTATGACGGAACGAATCAAAGACTAGAACTTGTATTAGACATGATTGAAAATGTACAGAAAAATAATTCTCAAATATTTATTGGCAGAAGGAAATAATTCTTTGAGGACTACTAAAACATCGAGGACGTTTTATAAAACATGTATTATAAAAGGTAGCTGCTTTTTGGATCAGCTACTTCAAAAAAGAAAACATGTTTAACACGCATGGAAAAAATATGATGATGAAGGGTTGTTTGAGCTGTTCTGTAGAGAACAGCTAGCTGTTCTGTAGCTGGTTGAGCTGATTTGGGGGTGGTAGCAGTTTTTCATTTTTAATAATCATTTTTGATTTTAAATCATTATCGAGCCTGATACAGGGTAAAAAAGAAAAATGACCACAGCTAAAACAGCTCAATATCTGATAAAAAGATAGAAACTGCTCAAAACTGCTACCCAGAGAACAGCCACAGCTAAAACAGATAGTCTAATTGAGGCTTGGGCATAATTCTTTCCAAAAAACTGATTGCTTCTGAATTTAATTGCACAGCATATGCTTTACAATTCTTGGGTTTCATCTTAACAATGAGTCCACTATGGAAATAATTTCGTATAACGTCTAGGGAGCCGGAATATCGTACACAAAATCATGAGTTGACACAAAGAAAGTATAAGAAGATGAAAATCAAATCACAAATGTTCTGATTCAGCAAACTACACTAAGAAAGGTTCACAGTAGGATTGGTGACGATTTCGTATGGGAGAACCTAAGGTGCTACTTTTGGTGGTGTAAAGGCCCATTGAAGAGCATACGAGCCAACATATGCAACAAACAAACCAATAGCTCCTATCAACATAAAACTTAATGCCTTGCCGGTTTTTCCACCTGGGGGCCTGTAGTTATTGTTTTTTTCTTTTTCATCCCATTCTCTCATTTTTTCACCCTCTTGCGAAATTCTCTAGCTTTGCCACCTAGAATGAAATAGTAACTTTTGAGAATTGTTATAATTTTTCCAAGTCGTTTTTCTTTTGCCAGGATTTTTCTATCTATTTCATTCATCTTACTTCAGTCCTTTTTCAATAACCATACTTAAGATTCTAGAGAAAATAAAGTAATTGGAATTGTTTCAGTAGGAGTTGCTTTTATCGTATTTTTTGCTACAATCGATGATCCTTCTTCCATAATCTATGCTTTAGCAGCTAGTGTTGCAGTTAGCGTCATAGTTGCAAGGTTTGTAAAGTTTGATCCGATCCTTCCAGATCCCAAACGAGAAAAGTTATCACTAATTCTTCCATTTCGTAATTTAGGTTCACTGTTTCGAAAATTCCAAACTGAAGAAGAAACTCCAACAGGAGGCGGAACAAAAGCCAAAGTCATCAAATTGGTAACACGTAATGACAAAATACTTCTGGTAAGAGCTGCACTAGCTTTGATTGCACTAAGGCTTGGAACTGGTATAGCTTATCCAGCTATTAATGCAGATATTGCTGGAATTGATACTATTACGGGTTCAGGTCATAGCATCTTTGATGTAACAAGTATAATTGCAGGCATATCTGGTGCATCCAGTGCCTTCTTTGGTGGTGTTCCTCTGGAACCTATAATTTCTGGTACTGCAGCGTCTCCAAATCCTGTTTTTTCTGCTGCTTTAATGATGGGCCTTGCAGCTGTGATTCTTTTGCTTGGGTTAGTTGGAAAAATTGCTAAATATATTCCAATTCAAGCCGTGACTGGTTTCTTATTGTTGTTGGGAGCTTTGATAATATTTCCTGAAAATGCTCCACTTGCCATGGAAGCAGATCCATTGGTAGGTAGCGTTACAGCCGTAGTAACTGCTGCTACAATGGATCCATTCATTGGAATGATTGCTGGGCTTATAACAAAAGGAATGATTGCTTTATTTGGTGTTGTATGATTTTTTTATTAATATTCAAGGAAATAAGAAGTGAAAAAAGTTGGAACAACAGGAAACTCAAAAAATTCTAGGTGAACGCCCAACTCTATTGGTTATTGATGTACAACATGACTTCATGGACAGTGATGGTGCAGTACCCTGTCCTGCTACTTCAACTTCTAGTGTAGATGAGATGGTGAGTAACGTTAAAAAATTGATTGATGCTGCACAAGCGGCAAAAATTCCGACTATATTTACAAAGGAAATCCACAGACCCGACATGAAAGACATGGGAAGAGAGTTAGATGGAGATGAGCCAGAGCATTGTTTGGAAGGTACCAAGGGTCCAATAATATTAGATGAAGTTCCTCCAGGGGAAAAACTAGGAGAATATCAATATCTAGTTCCAAAGAGACGTTATAGCGCATTCGTTAATACAGATATCATGACTTTGCTAAATGGCTTCAAGATTGACACCCTAATTCTTACTGGCGCTGCTACAAACGTTTGCGTTCATTATACTGGCGCTGACGCTCACCAATATGATTTTAAAATCAGAGTAGTTGAAGAAGCTACAGCCGGAACAACCAAAGAATCGCATGAAGCTGCTCTTAGCGCCTTGAATTATTTGCAACACGGTGCTAGAGTGTCTATAGATAAAGTTCTAGAAGCGATGAAAGATTTTAAATTTCCAGATTAACATTTGATACGAACTGTTTATTTTTAGATCCTTACAATTATTGTTATGGAATTACATGAGAAAAAATGTATACCGTGTGAAAGTGGGGGCACCCCATTATCTGATGATGAGGTAAAAAGGAACCTAGAACAAATTCCTGAATGGAAATTAAATGGAAAGAAAATAGAAAGGGAGTTCGGTTTTAGTGACTTTAAAGAAGCAATGAAATTTGTAAACAATATAGCTGACATTGCTGAGGGTGAGGGTCATCATCCAGACATTCATATTCATTGGAACAAAGTCATGCTTGAACTTTGGACTCATTCGATGAACGGACTGAGTGAAAATGATTTTATTGTAGCCGCAAAGATCAACAATCTCAAAATTTAATCATTATTTTCATTAACAGTTTGCAAATATTCATTCAATTCCAGCCCCACCTGTAGTGTTTTTCTTAAACTCTACCATCTTACGAGAGCATGTAAGTAATTCTTCAGGAGAATGTTTACTTTTTGGTCTTCTACACATGGGACAGATTTCATCCCCTTCTTTTGGTTTAGGTGGTTCTGTCATTATATTATCAATACATGAAAATCACTTTTAATCATTCAGAAGTTTTTTTATTTGATATCCTAGCAAAAGTCGAGTCCTTAAAATGGGTTTGAACTATTAGTTAAAACCCTTACAGTTCATATCAATTGTTAACCACTTTTACTTTCAGTAGAAGTGGTGGAGAAAGTGCATCAGGATTATCTACACTTGCCCAAACAAAAATCTGAATCGTGTATATCCCAGGAGAGGTGGGAATCCATGAAAGGGCTGGAGAAAAGGTCTGCCTAGGAGCAAGGCTACCACTAAGCCAAGAAAGTAATATCACGACGTTGTTTTCATCTTGAATTTGTACAATGTATGCAAATTTTTGATCACGGTCTTGACCATTTGAGATGTCAGATACTACCATTACCTGTTTATCTACAGTTATCTTATTTTCATCTTGGGATACGATCTGTGCATTTTGTATAATGGAATCATCAGAAACTGCAGCAAATGCTGTATTGTTTAGTAGAAGAAATATCGGAAGGAGAGCAAGAAGATAACTTGTCATTGTAATGATTTAGTGCTAGTGAGATAAGTATTTTGAATTAAGTTTCATAACAACTGTAATCGAGTCCATAGAGGCTTGAACCATTTTTGGCTAAATTTTAGACGCATCTAATCATGAGAAAAAAAAGCATCAAACTAATTTAACAAAACTCGCTAGCAGTATAATTAGAACATTGAGAGTACTGAACTAAAAGTTCAACACCACAAATGAGTGTTATCAAAAACAAAGATTAGTCATATAATATTGTCTTAATTTTTCACTGTATTTCAAATTGTATTTCCAAAATAATTTCGTAATCTTGTATAGGATTATGAAATCAGGCAATCTATACGGATTATTACAATAACAAACGGTACGTTTATCGCCATTATTATTTTCAAATTAAACTAAATTAATTATAAAATTTCATTTAATTCATAAAAATAATGATCAAATACGTCAAAGAAATTTAGAAGACTGAAGTTTTTGTAACTATCATTTACTTGACGAGTGGATGAATCGTTACCAAGCAACACGACAATAGAGTATTGATGACATGTATCTGCTTCAGTCTTCATCAGTTTTTTACTAAATTCAATAATAAACTAGATCTAATAGAAAACTAACAACTGTATGATTTTTTGTATAAATTCTACTATTTGTTGAAATGTTCTGCCATGATTATCAAAGTTCAGAAAAATTGAAACTTAAGACC
>JACZTB010000022.1 GCA_022573895.1 Nitrososphaerota archaeon | reverse complement strand
TTGTAGCCGCAAAGATCAACAATCTCAAAATTTAATCATTATTTTCATTAACAGTTTGCAAATATTCATTCAATTCCAGCCCCACCTGTAGTGTTTTTTTTAAACTCTACCATCTTACGAGAACATGTAAGTAATTCTTCAGGGGAATGTTTACTTTTTGGTCTTCTACACATGGGACAGATTTCATCCCCTTCTTTTGGTTTAGGTGGTTCTGTCATTATATTATCAATACATGAAAATCACTTTTAACAAATTCTCAGATTACGTTTCTCAGGCATATCAAAAAAAACATTCAGACATGGAACAATAGTGCAAGTACTTTTACTGATTTGAATAAAAATATTCTACAATCATGGATTTCAACATTCACACAACCAAGAAATTAGTGTGATGTTTTTTCTTTTTTTTTAAAATAATAGTTAGACTATCAAATCATCAAAGGAAATAACAAAATTAGTTTAACATCAGAACATTTTTTGTTTTGAATCCTTAGATACTCTGATCATTGTTGGGTAATTCCATATTATGGAGACATTGATTTGGATACAATTACTCCTAACAGTTCGTATCAAATGTAATTCTGTGTGAATAATGAATTTATTTTTTCCACATATTTTGCCAAGTTTCAGTGAATTGTCTCATTACTTCTAGATAGTTTTTAGACGAATCTATCCAAGGAGTATTCCAAAATTTTTCCCAATCATTATTGTACTTGAGGATAGACTGAAGGCCTGACTCTTTTAACATATTTTGCCATTCGCTTCCAAATCTCTTAATTTCCACGTTTCCTGCGTTCATCCATTCCTCTTTCCATTCTTTTGCTAAGATTTGCGGTAATTCTGTATTGGTTCCAAGCGTCTGCAAGGCCTGATTATATTTTACAAACGCATCATTGCCTGCTTGTCTCCATAAATCAAAAGATAATTTCCACCTAACTAATGCTGCAGAATATTCCTTCCATGAATCCGTGGTTTTAGGATCTTTTTTAGTGGTTTGATCTAGATTTGCCAATACAAATTACCTATTCAGCACCTATCCTAAAAACATAATTTCAGTATTATGATAGCCGTTGTATCAAATGTTAATTTTTCCCATAATGTGGGACCAATCTATGTTTTCTTCCCTTGCTCAAAGTTCAAAAGTGAATCTTTGTATCAAATGTGCACTAAATAGGTAAATTTTTGTAACCTTGGAGTGTATCTTAGAGTCCTTTGAATAATTATTGTGACTTTAATTTATGTTCCAATTAGGCCTAGTAGGAGAAATCCAGATGTTGACGAAATAGAAGATGCAGAAGATTAGCATCTTTTTCTCAATTTGTGTGATGAACTAATGAATTTTTAAATCTTGTAAAGTTGAGATATTTATTTGCCATTTTTTAGGTTAAACATAGTGCAAAATTGGAATCTTATACTTGGAATTTTGATTATTGCTAGTCCAATTCTTTTTGCAATGATCGCATTTCCAGATTCCATAACTTTCAGTTGGAATGAAGGAAGAGGAGGTTATCTTTTTGCGGTTGTTTTCCTAGTAGCTGAACTCGTCGGTCTTAAAATTGTCATTTCAAAAAAACGATTACTTGCAGTAATTCCTATGGCACTTCTTACCATCTCATATTTAATTTCATTAGAATATGGTTTAAGAGATTTAATTATTGAATCTGCAGAACAATTTGATGTACAATTAATCTATTCTTGGACATGGTTGTGGGACTTTGTTGTGATGGCAATTTTTATCGTTGCTGCATTGTATATCTTCTTTGGAAAACGATGGATTCGAATTGCACCTGCAGGACCAATCTTTCTAACTGGAACTGCAATAATTCTTTCACTTGATGCATTTTTTCCATATGACACTCTTGGTCCATTACAATACGTTGTTCCATACTTTATTCAAGCAAATGTATGGTTAGTTACTGTACTTGATCTTGGAACTGCTGTAGCTAGAGATAACGTGATGTTCTTACGAGGCGAACATGGTTCAATGGCACTTCAGGTATTTTGGCCATCTGCAGGTGTACACAGTATTATCATCTTTTCTTTGGTAATTGGCGCATTCATGTTAAAGATGAATATTCCTAGAAAGAGAAAAACTGTGTATTTTGTTTTAGGAATTATTGGTACAATTATTGTTAATTTATTTAGAATTTTTTCATTATCTTGGTATGCCCTAAAAGTTACCACAGATCCTGTGGCATGGGAAGAATTTCACAAAATTGCAGGCGAAATTATGTTTTTACCGTGGCTCTTTGGATTCATCCTAGTTGTAATATTGATAGAATCTAGACGTCTAAAGAAGTTAGAATCTGAAGGTAAAGCTCCTCCTAAAAATAACTTGTAATATCACTTTGTCCTTGAACTTCTGAAAGTTCGGCAACTTTAACTCCTAGTCTTCTAATTGTGATAGTTTGGTTTTCTAGGGCTTCTTTTAGTAATTGATCAGCATTCTTTTGTAGCTCCTCAAGATTTGAAGTTGAGTTTCTTAACATTCTTGATTTATACTTGCTTGATAAATCTGACTGAACAAAATGTATTCCAATTGATTTGAACATTCTATTCTTTTTCACAACAACATCATGCACTTCCTTACATAACTTTATTAGATTTTCAGATAGAAACTCATAATCTTTTGAATCTTTTTTCAAAGTCACAATTTTACTATATTGTATTCTAGCTTCTCGTTTCTTAACTGGTTCATTATCTACCCCTCTTGCTGCATTATAGATGTAAGTTCCACTCTTTCTCCCAAATTCTTTGTTTAAAGTAAAAACATCTAATTTTTTTAAATCTTGAATTGTTTCTAGTTTCATTTCAGAAAATCTTTCCTCAGTCTTTTTTCCAATACCTGGTATTGCTCTGATTTTTAATGGTTCCAAAAATTCATCAATTTTATCTGGAGGTACAACTGTGAGACCGTCTGGTTTTTTAAAATCTGACGCAATTTTTGAAATTAACTTGTTTGGCGAAATTCCTATGGAGCAACTAAGTTTTATCTTATCTCTAATTGAATTTTTAATTTGCTGAGCAAAATGACCTGCTTTTTCAAAATTTCCCTCAACTCTTTCTGTTACATCTAAATATGCTTCATCCTTTCCTACATATTCAAAAACATCTGCATTGTTTTCCATTATCCTCATTGCCTTTTCAGATATCTCCCCATAGTAGTCAAAATCTACAGGCAAGAACACTGCATCTTTTCTTTCCTCAAGTCTTTTTTTTGCAAAGATTATGGGTATACCTGACTTGGCTCCGTATTTTCTTGCAGTATAGTTAGCTGTGGCAATAGCACCACTGTCACCTCCTCTGTCTGAAAAGACACAAACACATACTGGTTTTGATCTTAATTCTGGACATCTGATCTCTTCACATTGAGCATAAAAATAATCAAAATCTATGTGGAAAACTATTCTTGTTTCCAATATCTTTCTATTCTCTTTTGATTATTACTATGTTATGTCTTCATCTAAAGTATCTGGATGGATAAGATTACATCTCTTTTTTTCCATCAAGTAATTCACTTCTCTAACAAATTATTCTTTTATTTTTTCTATTTCCCATTTGTCATTAATCCAAATTCCAATCACTTCAACTGACATATTCCAGGATTTAATACTGCAAATTGATTTTCTTATTTGACTTTGATGTTCTTCTTTTGAAACTGGATTACCTGCACAATCATGATGCCCTGAAATTACTATCATACCAGATTTGTGTTTGTAAATTGAAATTTCTGCCTTCGATTTAATTTGTTCAATATCAATATTTTCAGATATTTTTTTCTCAACACCCGGTTCTGTTATCGTATCAACGTAATCAACTGAATAGTTTTTTTTAATCCAATCATTTACTGGAATTTGAATTCTTCCATCCATACAGCTTATTGATGTTGCAAATTTTCCATCTACCATAATTAATTTTTTAAAACAGATTATAAAAATTAAACAATTCAATCATGAACAATAGATTCTAAAATCTTCAAAATCTCAACTCTTCACTCATTTTTTCACAAATTTCAAGCCTTTTTTCATGCCTAAAAAAAATACTTGGGAATAGTTGACACTTACATGGTTTTATACTGTTAAACCAATATCATAAATCCCAATCAAAGTATTGGAATACTATGCCTCAAATTAAAAAAATTCTCATACTGGGTGGCGGATTCGGAGGAATTAATGTTCTCAAATCAATTCAAAATAAATTCAAAAACGAACCAAATGTTAGAATCAGTATAGTAAGTAAAGACAACTATTTTCTTTATACCCCAATGCTACCACAGGTTTCTTCTGGATTAATCCATCCAAGTGATATCACTATACCTATCCGCAAGCTATGCAAGCAAGCTGAATTCTATCAAGCAACTATATCCTCCATTGATTTAGAGCAAAAACTAGTTACAATTACCAGAACATTTGATGGCAAAGTACGTGCCCTTGATTATGATTATCTCATAATAGCACTTGGAAGTAGCACTAACTTTTTTGATTACAAAAATATCGAGAAACACGCATTTGTAATCAAAACTGTAGAAGACGCAATCGCTATTCATGATCAAATAATCCACATGCTTGAGAGTGCAGCTCAAACCTCAGATGTGGATTTCAAAAAGAAGATTATGACATTTACCGTTGTCGGTGCTGGTTTTGCAGGTGTAGAAACAATGGGTGAGATTAATTATCTTGTCAGAGAATCCGTTAAAAATTTCTACCCTAGTATTGAAAAAAAAAATATTAGTATGAATTTAGTTGCTTCAGAAGAATTCATTTTACCTGAACTTGGCCCAAAGCTTGGAAAAGACGCTGGTAAATATCTAAGAAAAGCTGGTGTAAATGTAATTACAAATACAAAGGCAGTTGATGCAGGCGAAGATTTTGTCCAATTAGATAATGGTAAAAAAATTCCATGTATGACACTGATTTGGGCTGCAGGAATAACTATTGATCCTGTTGTATCATCATTAAAATGTAAACACAGTACGTCTGGAAAACTTATAGTTGGTATGTATCTTAGACTAACAGAATATGAAAATGTTTTTGCTTTAGGTGATTGTGCATTAATTACAAATCCTTCAACAGGACAAGCATATCCCCCAACTGCTCAAAACTCAATTCATCAAAGTACAACTGTTGCAAACAATCTTTTTTTTATGATTACTGGTAAATCTAAACTTAAAGAATTTTCTTTTGAGAGTAAAGGAATGATGACCACACTAGGTCGAAGAGTAGCAATTGCAGTAGTGTATGGTTTGCATTGTAGGGGATCTTTAGCGTGGTTAATTTGGAGAACTTATTATTTATATAGACTACCAATGCTTGAAAAAAGATTTCAGGTTGCAACTAGTTGGATTGCAGATTTGTTATTCAAACGAGATTTAACATTTGTTGGCAAAATCAAAAAGAAATCACTCACCAAAGTTCACATCAAGTCTAATATATCATCAATAAAAGATCTTTTCAAAGATTTTTAAAACTAGATAAATGGTTAGGATAGGAATTGGCTTATCTGAGTCCACGTAGAATTGAATTTAAAATGAGACTAGATAAAAATACTGACGGAAAACGTTGTCTTCACATCTAAATACTAAACAAATTCATTATTTTTGTGGATTATCCTGTTTCAGTAAACGAAAATGGTTTAAATTTAAAACCTGAGAAAATGGAAAAAGAAAAACTCTATCATTGTATATTCCAAAACAAGGCATTTTTGATTTTTAAGGATTCTCAAGATGTCTTAAATTGCTATGAGATTGAACAAGAGGATCTAGTCGAGCAAATTAGAAAATGTGATAATGACAATGAACTTGAAAAATTATTTGAAGGTTATATCAAAGGACAAAACCTTAAAAATTAAATAAAAGCGAGAGAAGATTTCATTATACAAGGAATTTAAAATTGAGCGACTCTAAAAAATCAAAAGACGCAGAAGACATTTTATCAGAATTTGATTCTCGAACTAAACCTCAACCTGAAACAACACCCGAACCTGAAACAACACCCGAACCTGAAACAACACCCGAACCTGAAACAACACCCGAACCTGAACCAACACCAGAACCTGAACCAACACCAGAACCTGAACCAACACCAGAACCTGAACCAACACCAGAACCTGAACCAACACCAGAAACACCTTCTAGTGAAACTTCAGACTCCACTCGAACACCAGTAGAACGTGATATAATTTTTGTTGGCACAAAACCAATCATGACTTATGTTTCTGCAACCTTAACACAACTATCTACTAGACATACTGTAATCATCAAAGCTAGAGGAAAAAGAATTACACAAGCAGTTGATGTATCTCAAATGATTGTTAAAAGAATGGCTTCAGTAGGCTATGTTGTTAGCGATGTAAGAATTTCGTCTGATTCTCTTACTTCTCAAGATGGAAAGCAACGTAATGTCTCTACAATAGAAATTGACCTTTCAAAAAACTAGTTTAAGAAATTTAATTCTAATTGCAATTGGAATTTCAATTGTTGGAATCTCAATTGGGCTAACTGATTATTCTTGTGGAATACAGCATATGATAATTTTAAATGAAATTGTTTTATATGAGAAATCTCTTGAACCTGAATCCTGTGAAATCACAGTTGAGAAAATTGATTTATTTAATGATGACTGTGAACCACAGATAGAAATTTTAGATTGTGGTTAAGGTGATATGTCTACCAAAAATGTGATTCCAAAATAAATTAACATTATACTTAATCCTATCATCAATATCTTGTAATTTCTGTTGGAAAGAATTCTTGAACTTTTTGATGCAAGAAATGAAACTATTCCTAACCATACAAAGTCCATCCAAATGTGTAATACAAATACAATTAGTATGCCTGCTAATGCCCACATTAACATTGCATCTGAAATTAATTTGAATCCAATGGCTAACCACCAAATTATAAAAAATGGATTTAATGCTGTTAATACAATTCCCGCAATTAGCGGGCTTTGTTTTGGGTTAGAAAAAACAAGTTTTTTTTCACCTATTGTTGCTCTGATTTGTATTGTTGCAAATACAAAAAGTGTAATTGCTCCAAAAATAGAAATTATAGTCCTAAATTCTGGAAAGGATTCTAAGGAAAAAACTCCTATTCCTAACAAAATTACTAATGGGAATTCAACAATTGTATGACCCACTGCCATCTTAAAACCGGCCCTTGAACCTTCTCTTAATCCGTATGATACAGTTGCAGCAAAAAGAGGCCCTGGTGCCATGACTCCTGATGCTGAAATCACTATTACTAATACTGCAAATTCAAGGATCTGAACCATTGTTTTCTTACATTAGTGATTTTCAATAATGAAATAAACATAATTAAAAAAAAAATTCTATCTATACATGGAATCTTTAAGGTGCTTTGATTCTTCTTCTGCTTCTTTTATTATTTTTTCAGCTTTTTCAGCTTCTTGTTGTAATGATGGAATGTCGCATGAAGCTCCAGGAATTAATTGAGACATTGCCATACAAAGACGTGCACTTGATTTAAAATCTGGACCTTTTCCATCTGTGTGAAAAATTATAACAATAACATCTTGACTTGTCATACTTCCTTCGTTTAGCAACATTCCTGGAATTCCTGGTACCGTTCCATGCTCAAAAACTTTCAAACCAGATTCTTTTACTTTTACTCTAGCAGAATCTGTACTTCCAACAGCCATCATCTCTTCATTGCCATCTGATGATTTGATTGCAACACTACTGACAATTAATCCAATTTTGTGCTTCTTTGCCCACTTTAACATTGTTTTAGCTACGGTTCGATGCAATGATCGATCAAGAGTAAGATATGACAAAAACACCCCGACTTTCAAATCTTCGTTAACAAAAATTCTAGTTGGATAATTTGGCTTTCCATCTTTAATAATACTTATTGGTGGAAAAATATCTGAATCAATAATTCCTACTAACTCAAATTGTGATGTATGTATCATTGATTCAGTTGCAATTGCACTGCTAAACCCCACTGATGGAAACCCATCAATAAGATATCCTCCCTCTAAATTCAACGGTCTTAACTCTTTAATTCTAATTTTAGGGAACAATGAATAATTTTTGTATTAATAGAATAATAATTTTTGGTTAATTTTAGATCTATTTTTTTAATTTTGAAACAAGTGCAGCATAGATGAATGGTAATATTGTTGTCACTTCCGCATGGAGTGTTGTCTGTTTTGCTTTTTGTGTTACTTTTCCCCAAGAAATTGCTTCTTTGATTAATGCACCACTAAGGCTTCCATCAAACTCTTGTGCAGTTGTAATGTAAAATGCATAATCTAATCCTTCTCTGTATTGATTCCACCATAGTGTATGGTGCTTTGAAATTCCTCCCCCAATCATAAACGCCCCTGATTTTTTAGCTTTGAAAATTAATCCAGAAAGTAGATCTGCATCTCCTATCATGTTTAGTTTGAAATCATTATGTTTCTGTGTGAAAAGCCAAATTTGACTTCCTACAGCTCCATCCATAATTCCTGGAACTATAACATTGACATCATTTTTGTATGCCCAATAAAGAAACGAATCTTCTCCCAGATGCTTTCCAATCATTTTGCATATTTCAAAGGTAGTCATCTCTTTTGTTCCGTTTTGATATTCTTCTTCTAAAAATGCCTGAATCTTTTCTTCGATGATTGGCCCATAACTTTCCATAGGCACAAGTATGTTGCCTAATCTGTGGATATTTTGATCTGCCAACTCTTTGTCATCCATTGTAAATGAACCTTCTTTGTAATGTGAGAAATGTCTTGCAATATCATGATCTAATGCTCCACAAGTTGTTATGGTAACATCAAACCATTTGTTTTTGATCATATCTTTGATTATCCCTCTTAACCCTGTTGAGATTATGGCTCCTACAAATGAAATAAATTTTAAACATTGCTTATCTGAAATCATTTTTATTAAAATTTCTAATCCATCTGATAGATTTACTGATTCAAATCCTCCTGATTGAGATAACTCTTCAAATATTTTTTCTATTGATGTGTTTAAGTTAATCTCAATATCTTTGACTGGACGACCTGGAACTATCATAATTTTATCGGTTGATGGCAAGTATAAATTTGTGCCTTGATTGAAATCAATTAACTGTTTATCTAAGAAACGTATTAACGTCCCTTTTTGCACAAATTTTTGGATGGCAGATAAAATTAAAGTTGGTTTAGTAGGTATTGGCAATTGTTTTGCAGGATTAATTCAAGGAATTGAATTCTATCGAAAAGACCCTTCCCAAGAGGTAACTGGAATTATTCACGACAAATTATCTGGTTATGGAATTCATGACATTGATTTTGTTTGTGGATTTGATGTAGGTGAAAACAAAGTTGGAAAATCACTTAATGAAGCAATTTATGAATATCCTAACATGGTTGACTGGATTCCAAAAGATCAAATGCCAAAAACAGATGCTAAAGTCTATGAAAGTCCTTTATTGGATGGAGTTGGAATATGGGTAGAAAATAGAGTTAAACCAATTCAAAGTACCAAAACTATTGAACAGATTACTGAAGAAGTAAAACATATCCTCAAAGATTGTGGCGTTGAAATTATTGTATCGTATTTACCCGTAGGCTCTGATAAAGTAACCGAGTTCTGGGCTCAAATTTGTCTTGACACCAATACTGCCTTTGTAAACTGCATTCCATCATTTATTGCATCAGATGAAAAATGGGCTAAAAAATTTGAAGAAAAAAATATTCCTTGTATTGGTGATGATATCAAGGGCCAAGTTGGTGCAACAATAGTTCATAGAACATTAATTAAATTATGTAACGATAGAGGAACCAAAATTGAAAGAACATACCAAATCAACGTTGGCGGAAATACTGATTTTCTAAACATGAAAGAACAATCAAGACTTGCTTCAAAGAGAATTTCTAAAACAGAAAGTGTTCAAAGTCAACTTGATGAAAGATTAGATGATGATCAAATCTATGTTGGCCCTTCTGATTTTATTCCATTTTTGGGTAATACCAAACTCATGTTTATGAGAATCGAAGGCCGCCAATGGGCAAACATTCCTTACAATATGGAAGTTCGTTTAGAAGTTGATGACAAAGCAAACTCTGCAGGAATTGTAATTGATGCAATTAGATTAGCAAAAATTGCTCTTAATAGGGGAGTTGGAGGACCAATTAAACCAGCAAGTGCCTATTTAATGAAACATCCCATAGAACAAACTTCTGATGTGGCAGCAAAAGCCGCATGTGAAAAGTTTGTTGCTGATGAATAATCATTGAAACTTGTTTGAATCTGAAATTTCATTATTCTTTAGTCATTGTTCAGACAAGCAAACTATCTCTATCTCTTTTTTACCTAGTTTTTTTAGCATCTCTGAAACTCTCGAAATTCCCCTTTGATTTGTATTGTGTGATATAGTTTGAATTAATCCTAACTTTACCACCAATTTAGAATAACTACTTTCATAAATAAGGTAGGCACAATTTAAGATCCAACATTTTGAAACGCATTAACGCAACTACCAGCACAAAGAAAAATATCATAATAAAACAAGAAAAATTATGTAATTATGTCAACTAAACTTGTTAACCATCGATTATCCTACAGATTGAGAAAAGATCGTTATTGGTTCATATTAAAAAAGTTGAGATCTACGGCTTCAAATCATTTGGATTTAAGAACACAATTGTTCAATTTGAACCTGGCCTCGTATCAATTTCTGGTCCAAACGGTTCAGGCAAAAGTAACATTTTAGACGCAATTCAGTTTACAATGGGTGAAAACAAACCAAAAACATTAAGAGTTGACAAATTACGATCATTAATTCATGATATTGAAGGAAATCGCCATGGGCCCAAATTAGCAAGAACTAGTGTACACTTTGATAATTCTGATAGAAAGATCCCCGTTGATTCTGATATTGTTGAGATTTCAAGGGAAATGAATGAACAGGGTGAAAGCATATACTATCTTAACAAAAAGAAAACAACTCGAAACCAAATTCTTGATCTACTTGACATGGCAAATGCAGGTTTAGGTCAACTTAATGCAATTCAACAAGGAACCGTAACTAGAATTTCTGAATTTACACCTGAAGAAAAAAGACAAACAATTGAGGATTTAATTGGGTTATCTTATTTTGATGAAAAAAAGACAGAGGCTCTAAAACAATTAGATGATGCTGACAGAAGATTTGAAATTGCAACTGCAAAAATGGGCGAAATCAAAAAAAGAATTGATGAACTTGAAGAAGAAAGAAATCAAAAATTACGTCATGATTTTCTAGAGCGTGAACTAAACCGATACAATGCAATGGCTGCTGCCAATGAAATGAAGGTTGTCTTATTCAAAAAAACTTCAAAAGAGTCTACTTTACACACTATGACTACTGAAATCACAAAATTTGATGGTCAAAGAACTGTTCTAAAAACTGAGATTGATGTTTTAGAGAGCGAAAAATCAAAGTTGATGACCAAAGCCGATAATTATAATCAAGAAAAAGCATCACTCGATGCAGAAATAAGCTTAGCATTTGAACAATATGAATCTGATAACAGCGCAATCTCAGCATCAAAGAAAAGAGTAGAACAACTTGATAATAGAAGTCCAGAAATTGAAATAGAGTTGGAAGGAATCAAAAATTCTATTAGTGAGGTTGATGTTCAAATCCTGAAAATAAAAGAATCAATCGAAGAAACAAATCTCAAGAAGAATAAAATTAATAATGATGTAGTAATTGTTGATTCTGAATACAAAAAAATTCTAACAGAACAGTCAGATGTTGCAGCTAAAAAATCTAAGATTGATGACAAAATCAGAACTCTCACTAGTCAACTAAATGACGCTAAACTCAAACTTTCTAAATCTCAACAAGAAAAAGAATATTCTGAAGATAAAATCAAAAGAAATTCTAGAAAATTTGATGAATTAGTACAAGGTACAGTGAATTTATCTGAATCTAAATCTAAGTTCGAATCAATGATGAACCACGCTGATGTAGATATAACTGAACTAAAATCCAGAATTGCAAAATTACAAACAAAAAAATCAAAGATAAACAATGACGTGGAAGAATGGAGATTGATATTAGAAAAATCAAGTAAAGCGGCAGTACACTATGAATCAAAAATCAAAACCGTCAAAGGATTCATGCATGAAGATTACACTGTTGCAAAATTGAAAGAAGATGCTGATAAACTTGGCATTATAGGTTTAGTATATGAAATGATTTCATGGGACAAACAATACGAACGTTCTGTTTTGGCTGTGGGTTCTGATTGGATCAAAGCAATTGTTGTTAAAGACTTTGCAACTCTAATTGGAATTGCAGAAGCTGCTAGAAGTAAGAAACTTCCAAAACTAAAGATAATACCACTTGATGCCATTCCAAAATTCAAGCTAACTCTTCCAAAAGAGTCTGGAATTATAGGTGTCCTTGCTGATTATGTGACCTGTGATCCCTCTTATTCTACACTCAAAACATTCCTATTTGGAAATATTGTGCTTACAGAAAATCGAGAATCTGCCTATAATGTATCACAATTAGGATACAAATCAGTAACCATAGGTGGTGAATACTTTTCGGCAAAAGGCGGCACTGTTGTAATTGATATTAATTCAAAGATTTCAAAACTTACAAAACTAATTTCAATGAGTAGTGACATTGACGGTCTATTCAAATCCATCAGCATGATTAAGAATTACCTACTACAGAAAAAACATTCTTTGAAAAAATTAGAAGATTTAATTGAATCATATAATGAAAGACTTTTCATTTCAGAAAAATCTCTATCCACAACAAATGAGACTTACTCACATTTAAAATCAAGCATTAATTCTGCAATGAATCTAAAAGAACAACTAGCAAAAAGAAATTCTGAATTAACTTCAAGAAATATACATATTAAATCAGAAATAATTACAAACGAATCTCACATTGAATCATTGAATGAACGTATTTCAATTGTAGAGAAAAACTATGCTAGCGGTGAACAAGAACGTATTGCAAGCGAGTTATCTAGAATTAACACAAAGAAAGCAGAAGTTGAGAAACTATTCACAACCGTTATGAATGAATTTCGTGATAAATCTTCTCAGCTAGCAATACTAGAAACTCAAGTTAGTCAGAAAAAGTCTGAATCTACTCGACTTGATGACGAAAAACATTCTTTGAATTTAGAACATCAAGAATTAGAAATAAAAATTCAAGAATTAGAAAAACAAAAAGAACCAAAAAATGAAGTTCTTGTAAAATTAAGAGAAAAAGAACAAAATCTTATCGCTACTTCCGGTTCATCTATTGGGGAACTCAAAGAATATGATGACAAACTTAAAATTTTATCTGAAAAGAAAACTGAGATTACAAAACAAATCAGCACATTAGAACGTCAATCTGATTCACTGAATCACGATTTACATGATTTAAAAGAAAATGAATTCAAATTAAAGCAAATTATTTCTTCTTTTAGCTTTGATAAAGACATGGAAACCTTTGACGTTAAACCTATAATTCAAGGATTGAGTATTGAATTGGATTCCCTTAATGCATTAAATGCAAAGGCACCTCAATTATACCTTGAAGTCTCTTATGGCTATCGTTCAATGTCTACAAGAAAGAATTCTCTTGAGGAAGAAAAAAATGCAA
The DNA here is from genome assembly GCA_022573895.1 of Nitrososphaerota archaeon. Taxonomy (GTDB): domain Archaea; phylum Thermoproteota; class Nitrososphaeria; order Nitrososphaerales; family Nitrosopumilaceae; genus Nitrosopumilus. The sequence continues at coordinate 15,752 of JACZTB010000022.1, read as the reverse complement.
TTATAAAATTCCTTGATGATGTTGACAAAGAAAAACGACAAACATTCTTGGATGCATTTGATACAGTAGATAAAGAAATTCGTTTAATATTTAATAAAATGACCAAAGGAAATGCTTGGTTAGAATTGCAAAACGAAGATGATATCTTTAGTTCAGGTATTTCATATTTGATTCAATTTCCAAATAAACCAAAAAGAGAATCTACATCAATTAGTGGTGGTGAAAAGACATTGGCTGCAGTTGTATTTGTACTTGCACTTCAAAAGCTAAAACCTTCTCCATTTTACTTGTTTGATGAGATTGACGCACACCTTGATGCACCAAACTCTGAAAAACTTGCAAAGATCTTAGAAGAACGATCTCAAGAAAGTCAATTCATTTTGGTATCTCTAAAAGATTCTGTTATACAAAAAGCAAAACTGATCTATGGTGTTTTTCCAAAGAATGGCGTTTCACATGTTGTTGTTTACAAAGATAAACGAATGCCATCTGTAAGAACTTCCTAGTCTAGTTTTACAAAACATGCAGCATAATGTTCATCATCTACCTTTTCTAAGTTAGGCTCCTCTTTACATTTTTCAATCACATAAGGACATCTTGCCCTAAATCTACATCCTTGATAAACATCAACATCAGTTGGTTCATTTATTCGAATTTTTTTCACTCTATGAAGATTCTCTGGATCTGGTTCTGAAATTGCATCAATTAGTGCTTGTGTATATGGATGCTTTGGATTTACTAGAACTTGATTAATCGGCCCCATTTCCATAATCTTCCCAAGATACAAAATTCCTATTCTTTGGCCAAAATATCTGGCTGTTGCCAAATCATGAGTGATGTAGATGAACGAAATATTATATTTTTTCTGTAATTCCTGCATTAATTCAAGCATCTCTGCTCTTATTGACACATCTAACATTGAAACCGGCTCATCTGCTATGATTAGTTTTGGCTTTAGCGCTAACGCTCTTGCTAAGACTACCCTCTGTCTTTGTCCTCCTGATAACATGTGAGGATATTTCTTTATCATTTCTTTAGCAGGTTCTAATTTTACTTCATGCAAAACTTCAATCACCCTTCTGGTTCTCTCGTCCTTATTTCCAACATTATGAATTTCAAGAGGTTCAGATACAATGTTCTCAATTCTCATTCTTGGATTGATAGAGTCATACGGATCCTGATGGATCATCTGGCAGTTCATTCTAATTTTTTTTAAATTCTTTTGTTGATTATCAATTTCTTGATCTTCAAAAAAAATTTTTCCAGAATCTGGTTCAATTGACTTTAGAATCAATTTTGCAATAGTTGATTTTCCAGAACCTGATTCACCAGCTAACACAAAAACTTCACCTTTTTTAATAGAAAATGAAACATCATCAACTGCTCTGACTATATTTGATTTTGAACCAAACAGTCCTTTTTTTATAAAATATTTTTTCAAATGCTCCACTTTGAGTATTTCATTCACTGACTATTGTTGAATGAAGAAGTATATCAAGAAATATGGTTTGTGCGTAAAAAATCGGGATAAAACATTTATGTTAAAAAAAGACGATTTTAATACTTGAGTAACACAATTCAAAAAAATTTTAATTACAAAAAATATGTAGTATCATCTCAACTTCATTACTTTAAACCACATGCTACTAAAATTGAGAAAACATTTGCTGAAGAAATATCTTCTAGTTTGAATAAAGATTCTAAATTCATTAACCCCAAGTTCTTTTATGATAAAAAAGGCTCAGATTTATTCGAAAAAATTTGTTCTTTGCCTGAATACTATCCCACCCGAACTGAAATCACCATTCTGAAACAACTACAGGATGAATTAGCATCTTATCTTGATGGAAATTTTCGATTAGTTGAACTTGGGAGTGGAACATCTGTAAAAACCAGACTTATTCTTGATATTTTATCCAAATTACAAGACAATACAGAGTATTTCCCAATTGATATCTCTGAGATTCTTACAGAAAGCTCTGAACAATTACTAAAAGATTATGATAGGTTGCATATCACAGGAATCATAGACACTTATGAAGGCGGTTTAGAATTTCTTAAAAACTTTGATGATAAGAAAAATCTGATAATCTTTTTAGGTTCTAGTTTTGGGAATTTTTCTCCAAATGACGGCTACAAATTTTTACAGAAAATAAATTCTACAATGAAGTCTGATGATCTCTTTTTGATTGGGTTAGATTTAGTAAAAGATAAACCGATTTTAGAATCTGCATATAATGATTCCCAAGGTGTGACTGCAGAATTTAATCTGAACATTCTTTCTAGAATTAATGATGAACTTGACGCTGATTTTTATTTGAAGAACTTTTCACATCATGCAATTTACAATGTAAAGGAACAAAGAATTGAGATGTATCTAAAATCCCTTGTAAATCAATCAGTTGTGATATCAAAATCTAATCTTGTACTGAATTTAGAAAAAGATGAATTAATTCTTACTGAACATTCACACAAATACAGATTATCTCAAATTAATGAACTACTTGATTATGCAGGATTTGAAATTAAACATACCTGGTTAGATGATAACAAGCATTTTTCACTAACTTTGGCATCAAAAAGATCAGATTCATGTCTCTAACTTTAAGCGCAGAATTACTCCTTAATTCATATTATAATGCAAAGTTTGTTTGTTGAACACGTAAACAGTTAGTATCAAGTGTATATTCAAACTCCATCAAGGAGTAAAAATAACAAAGTTAAATTCAGAATATTTTATTCCCTCTTTTTCATCTAATTTCAAAATTAAAGAAGGTTTTACAAAAAAGTCATAGTGTTCATCTCCCTCAAAATAAAGTTGTGTAGTATGTGCTAACAAACCAGGAGCTGAAACCTTTACATGAATATGTGCTGGACGCATAACTCCAGCCTCAGAATATTTACCAGGAAATATGGTTTCAAGTTTATACTGACCACGTTCATCTGCCTTTATTTTTCCACGAAGGGTAAAATCTTCAAAATTGTAATTTCCATTTGAATCAGTTTGCCAAACATCTACTATTGCTGTGGGTATAGGATCACAGTTCTGATTTAAGACCTGCCCCGAAATTATTAGTTTTTGCCCTTTAAGTAATTGTCCAAGTTTCTCTTTGTATGGCGCTCCGGGGATATAGTACGGTCCTTGTGGATTACCTTCAGTTAAAGTACATGCAAAGCTTGAATTTTGTATTACAGGATTTGGCCAGATAAATATTCCTAACATTCCTACAACCACAATTACTGAAGTTATTATGCCCACTGTCTTTTTTTTCATAGACTATTCCTAGAAGTTTAACTTCTTTTTAGATTCTCCTTTCTTTGTCATCCTAATGAAAACACACTTTCGCATCAAAAAATTAGATATCTTCTGCGCACCTAAAGCCTGAGAATAACCACCTTTCATCTAATCTGAAGAAATTTCTGTAACTTCCTCTAATTGACATCTTTGGAGTTCCAAATGAACCTCCTCTCAAAACTTTTTGGTTTGTAAACCATTTATCATTATATTCATCAAATCCTGTTTTGAATCCCGGATATCCAGCAAATTCTGATGATGTCCATTCCCAAACATCTCCAATCATCTGTTGACATCCTGATTGACTTACACTCTTTGGGAATGTCCCAATATCCGTGCATCCCCAAAAATATGATTCAAGTAAATTACATTTATCTTCTGATGGCTGTTCATTTCCCCAAGGATAGATTGTTTTTACTTGTTTTTCTTCATTCCAACAGGCAGCTTTTTCCCATTCTGCTTCTGTAGGGAGTCTTTTTCCAGACCATTTGCAATATGCATCAGCTTCGTAATAACTGACATGACATACGGGTTCATTCAGATTGATTTTTCTAATCCCTAAAAAGTCTCTAACATTCCATTTGTCATCTATTTTTTCCCAGTACATAGGGGCTTCCCATTTGTTTTCTTTAACTTTGTCCCAACCATCTGACAACCAATATTTGTATGTCTTATATCCTCCATCCTCGATAAATTCTAGGTATTCTTGATTTGTAACAGGGAAAACATCTATCTTGTAATCGTTAAGGTAAACTTTGTGCTCGGGAAGTTCAATGTCATAACAATAGTCTTTTCCATTATATCCCATTGTATATATTCCTCCTTTGATATGAACTGATTTTCTTTCAACTTTGTTTTGTTTTGAAATTTCATTTTTTCTAACGGGTCTATATTGTTCTGCAAGCAGATGTTGTAAATCATACACCAAAAGCTCTTGATGTTGGCATTCATGGTGAAATCCCATGGTGATCAACCTTATCGCTTCATCACTCAACGTCTGAGATTCAATAAAACATTCTATTCTCTGGTTAATTATATCAAAGTATTGGAAAATTTGTTCTACAGTAGGCCTTGAACTTATTCCTCGTAGTCCCTTATCATGTGGAACACCAAATTGTTGGTAATAGGAATTCAAATATTCTGAAAATTCTTTTGAATAAAATTCATAATTTTTATCCAACTTACTCATGATAGCTTCGTAAACCCAACTGACATGACCAATATGCCACTTTGGAGGGCTCATAAACAATGCAGTTTGAACAACAAAATCATCTTTTTCTAAAGTCTTTACTAGTTCTAGTGTTAGATTTCTAGTCTCTCTAAACTGTTCTAACAAAGGTCTTTTCTGTTCTAATTCTGGATTTGAGGTCATTATTCAAAAATGGTTAATACCCTCTTGCAAAAATTGGAATTGAAATACTTTGTTCTTGGCAGTACATGCACTTTTCATTTGTATTTTCACTACCAAATGGAATGAGTCTGATGTCTGCTCCTGTCTCCTCTTTGATTTTTTCTTCACATTCAACTTTTCCACACCAAGGAGCATTAAAGAAACCCCCTTTCTCAATTTTTGATTTGAATTCTGTATAATCTGAAATATCTATAGTATTTGCCTTGGCTTGTTCACTGGCGGTTTTTAGCATATTAGTTTGGATTTTATCTAGAATCGTGGAAATTTTTTCAATTTCAGTAAAATCCAAACTTGACTTTTCCCGATTGTATCTTTTTGCTATTACAACACTTTGCTTTTCTATGTCTTTAGGACCAATCTCTACTCGTACAGGGACTCCTTTTAGTTCCCAATCATTGAATTTGTACCCTGGAGATAACTCATTTCTGTCATCAACATGAACTCTAATCTCTTTCGACTCTAGAATTTTTCTAATTTCTTTGACTTTAGGTAATACCTTATCCTTATCTTCATCATTTTTGTATATTGGTACAATTACCACTTGTATCGGTGCAATCTTTGGTGGTAAAACAAGACCCTGATCATCACCATGAATCATGATCATCGCTCCAATCAATCTCCAAGAGACCCCCCATGAAGTTTGCCATGCATAATGCTCTACATTATCCTTATCTGCAAATTTTACTTCAAATGGTTTTGAAAAATTCTGTCCTAGAAAATGTGATGTACCCATCTGAAGTGCCTTTCCATCAGGCATAATTGATTCCATAGTGGTTGTGTATACTGCACCTACAAATTTTTCTTTCTCACTTTTCTTTCCTGTTGTTACTGGGATTGCTAACTCTTCTTCAATAGTTTTTTTGTAAATCTCTAAGATTTTCATCACTTCTTCTTCTGCTTCTTCTTGTGTTGAATGGACTGTATGACCTTCTTGCCACAAAAATTCTGATGTTCTAAGAAATGGTTTTGTTGCTTTAATCTCTGCTCTTAGAGCTGAATTCCAAAAATTCATCTTTAATGGCAGATCTCTCCAACTTTGAATCCATTTGGAATACATAGTATATGCTAAAGTTTCAGATGTAGGTCTTAATGCGAGCCTGTCCCCAATTTTATTATCTCCTGAATGAGTTACCCAAAACACTTCTGGATTGAATCCTGCAAAATGTTTTTGCTCTTTTCCTAATAATGACTCTGGGATTAATATGGGTAAAAATCCATTCCTGATTCCATTACTCGCAAATTTTTTATCAAATGTATTTCTTAATGACTCCCAAATAGAATATCCATCTGGTCGAAGGACAATAAGTCCCTTAACAGGGGCATAATCAGCAAGTTTGGCTTTGAGAACTACTTGTGTATACCATTCACTAAAATCTTCTTTTTTTGAAACTGTAATTCCGATGTCTTCTTTACTCAAACTAGAATTCAAAGAATTAATTTAATTAATGAGCCTTTCGTGAGAATTTTGAGATTTTAGCTTTGTTTGTGTGATAGTGGGTCTCCTTTACAAAGCACTTTGCCCATGACCCTGCTTTGGAAATTTGGACACACAAAACATTGAATGAATTGAATTTCTTCTTTAAAAACTGGACAATCCACATATTCTAGTTTCATTTTTTTGAGCATTTTGGGACTAACTCCTTTTAGCTTTAATTTCCCTTTCTCATCCATCATTCCTGATTCTTTTAATTCATCTTTAACATAATCTGGAAGTTTTTGTTTTTTTTCTGTAGTTTTAATATCAACTTCGTATTTGTGTTCTAATTCACCCATATCCAATATCTTGACATTCGGTGATTTATTACTAGCGTTTTTCAGATCTTAAAAAAGTTTAAACTTTAATATAATTAGTAATTTTTTTGCAAATTAGAAATCAATTGCTAGTAATTTTTGACGTTGAAGGAGTTTTGTATGATGAAGAATATCTTCCCCTTCTTTCAGAAAAACTCCACAAAGAAGATGAGATTTGGGAAATTACAAAACAAGGAATTCAAGGAAAAATCAACTGGGAAGACGGACTTAGAACTCGTGTTGCTGCTCTGAAAGGTATAGACAAAAAAACTTGTCAAGAAGTAGCTGATTCATTACCAATTATGACTGGTGCAAAGAAAGCTTGTAAAGTCTTAAAAGATGCTGGATGGAAAATCATGGCAATATCGGGTGGTTTTACACTGATGATGGATAGATTACAAAAAGAACTGGAACTAGATTATGTCTATTCTAATGAATTAATATTCAAAGATAGAAAACTTGATGGTGTAAAAATCAGTGTTGATTCTGACAAATCTAAATCTGCAAAAATAAAAATCGCAGAATGGGGTGAGAAAAAGGAAGACATTGTTTGTGTTGTGGACGGTGCAAATGATGTAAAATTATTTGATATTTGTGGTTTAAACATTGCTTTTAGAGCACAAGATTTAGTCAAGGATTTAGCTACTATTATTTTAGAAGAAAAAGATCTATCAAAGATTTTGAATATAATCAATAAACACTACAATTTTGAATTAGAAGCTACACCTACTGCATAAACAATTTTTTAGTCCATCACTTTAGATATCTTAATTGCAAATTATTCCAGTCCCCATTGAAAAAGAGATTGAACCTTCAGACGATCTTTCTGAATTGATTTTAATGTCTTCTGAATTATGTGATGGAGATATTCTTGTTGTTGCACAAAAAATTGTCTCAAAACAAGAAGGAAGGATTATTAATTTGTCTACTGTAACTCCGTCATTACTATCAGAAGGTATTAGTTCTCAATATCGAAAAGATCCTAGAATAATTGAATTGATATTATCAGAAACAAAAAGAATTGTTAGAATGAAAAATGGAATCATAATTGTAGAGACTAATAATGGAGTAATCTGTGCAAATGCAGGTGTTGATGAAAGCAATGTAAAAAATGGATATGCAACTTTACTTCCAATCAATTCTGATATCTCTGCACAAATAATACGTAACAAAATTAGGGAAAAAACAAACAAAAATGTAGCAGTAATTATCTCTGACACATTTGGACGGCCTTTTAGGCTGGGTCAAACTAACTGTGCAATCGGAATTTCAGGATTGAATCCTATCTTAAATTATGTTGGAACATTAGATTCTTTTAAAAAAATTTTGCGTATAACGGAAATTGCTATTGCTGATGAATTATCTTCTGCTGCTGAATTAGTGATGGGCAAAGCATTGAAATGTCCTGTAGCAATTATTCGTGATTACTCGTTTAAGATTGAAGACCATGTAATTGATGAATTAATTCGCCCAGAAAACGAAGATCTTTTTAAATAAGCTTCAAATTTTTTTCAATAGAATTATAATCTAAAAAGAAGCATTTATTGTGAAAAATGCCAATAAAGACTGAATTACATTGTCATAACTCATTTTCAAATTTTCATCTAGGTTACAAGGAACCGCCATATGATTGTGATATTTCAATCAGGGACCAACTAGAACAATCATATGAATTAGGATTAGATGCAATTTTTGTTACCAACCATAACACTCTAGATGGATACAATCAGTTGCTGGAATACAAAAATGATCACACTAAATTCAAAAACATTGATGTCTTTCCAGCTGAGGAGATCACAACTGATACTGGTGCACATGTTCTAGCATATGGAATTTATGATGCAATTCCACCAGGAATTTCTCTTGACGAGATAATTGATGAAGTAAGAAAACAAGGCGGAGTATCGTCCGCTCCTCACCCATTTAGTATGATTGATGCACTACGTGATAGTGCCAAAAAATGTGACATGGTTGAGGTTTTCAATAGTAACAATGTTGATTTGCTGTCTAATACTCGTGCAGCTCAATTTGCATTGGATAATAACATGATTTCAGTGGCAGGTAGTGATTCACACGTCTTATCAACTATTGGCAGATGTGTTAATGTTATTGATTCTGAAAATAATCTTGATGATATTTTACATGCAATGAAGCATGGTCGAATTGAAATTTCTCAAACTGGTTATGCATTAGAAAATGAAATAATTGATCATCTTAGATACCAGATTAACACTTCAAGAGAATACATTGCAGACTATGTTTCTGAACATTATCCAAATTCAAAATGGTTTGCTACTCTATTACTCAAAATGCTTGATTCAAATCACTATGACCTTCTGTGGCTCATGTCTTACAAAATTTTTCTTTACTTTCTGAAACGAATTTCACGAAAAATCAATTTCCAAAATAAGGACCCAAGTTTCATGAAAGAGAGAAACCTTGCGACTATGTTTAAAATGGCATTGTAAGTAATAGTAGGACAAGCTAAATTGAAATAGATTTTAATATGACAAAACGCTTTTGATGAAATAGATACTAATGTCTGAATCAACTGCAAAAAAATTAGACGCAACCGGGTTGGTTTGTCCTGAACCTGTGTTTAGAACAAAAATTGCAATAGAACGAATGCAAGTTGGTGAAACTTTAACTGTTTCTGCAGATGATCCAGCAGCTGAAGATGATATTTCAAACTGGGTTACAAGAACAGGTCATGAATTAGTCAACATGTCTAAAGATGGAAATGTAATTACATTTCAAATTAAAAAGGTAAAATAAACAAAACCATGACTACTGTTACTGATATTGATGTGCTAAGTAGGATAGGTAACACTCTTCTTGTAAAATTAGATTCTCTTTCTCAAAAAAATACAGAATATTTTGCAAAATTAGAAGGTAACAATCCATTTGGTTCTGTTAAAGATAGAGCTGCATATTGGATGATTAAAGATGGTGAAGAAAGAGGAATTTTAAAAAAAGGAAAGAGCATCATTATTGAACCTACTTCTGGAAATACTGGAATTGCACTAACTGGAATTGCTAACGTGTTGGGGTATGAAGTTGAGATAGTTATTCCAGAAAAAGTAAGCAATGAAACTAAGGAAATTATCAGAAATCTTGGCGCCAAAGTATTTGAGACAAGTGATGATTTATGTCCAAAAGTTGGTGCTGGAACTGACCAAAGTATTGCACTTGCAACATCTATTGCATCATCCAGACCTGATACATATTATTCTCCAAATCAATATGCAAATGAAGCAAATTTCCGAGGACATTATGAAGGAACAGGTCCTGAAATTTGGAAACAAACTGAGGGAAAAGTAACTCACTTCTTTACAGGTGTAGGTACTGGAGGCACCATTACTGGAATTGGTGCTTTTCTTAAAGAAAAAAATCCTAATGTAAAGATTATTGGATGTCAACCACAACAAAATCACTTGATTCAAGGGTGGAGAAACTTTGAAGAATCTGCAAAGCCAGACTTGTTTTTGAAAAGAGAAAATATTGTAGATGATTGGGTCTCTGTAGATAATGATGAAGCATTTTCCGTAGTAAAACAAGTCTTTGAAAAAGATCAGCTTCTAATCAGCCCTTCATCTGCTGCAGTTTATGCATGCATGAAAAAATATCCTATTGAGGGAGATGCATGTGTAGTGGGAATTTTTGCTGATGATGGAAGAAAATTTAGGAGCGTATATGCTACACAAAATGTTATGACTGAAAAAGAATTTGACAGTGCTCTCAAAGAAGCAAAACATATGTCTGAATTGGCATACTGATTATAATTACTCTATAATTTTCTTTAGATATTTTTCATAAAATTCTCTAAATGATACATTCATGTCCTTTTCATGATGAAGACATTTATCACTATGTTCAGTAATTTGGTCTCTAATTTCTTTACTCCATTGACTCAGTTGTTTGTCTTTAGAGTCAATAATTGAGGGGTTTTCTTTAATTTTCTCCATGATTTCTATTAACGTTAACCCAAGCTGATGAAATTTACTGGTATGTAATAGGAACATTTGTGATTCTTCTTTGTTAACTAAATTCATCAAAGAATATACCTGATTGTAATATTTCATACCTTTTTCGTTATATTTTTTGAAATCATCAATTCTTTTTTGCCAATATTCTTTGCTGGGTTTTCTCTTTACCTTATAACTGAACTGAATTTCACCTAATTCCATTCCTAACTTTGCCAGTTTCTCACTATACTCTTTAGCTGATTTTTTTAGATTTTCAGAGTCTTGTCTCATAAAATTCAATATTCTTGCTTACAATAAAGAGTTTAAAGATTCGATTTTTTCCAAGCATCATTTGATTTTTTGGAGTAAATCATTATACACTTCTCACAGAATGAATCCCATTCATTGATTCTTAATTTTTTAAAAAACTCTAGCGACCATTTGTATGTGGGTTTTTTTCTGTATTGAAACTGTTGAATAGTATAGATATCTTTCTCAAAAAATTTATTCGAACACTTTTTGCATTGCGCATTTTTCATTCTTGTTTATCTACACTTTCTGTGAGATATTTGTCAACATCAATTGCTGCCATACAACCAAATCCTGCAGCAGTTACTGCTTGTCTGTAAGTTCTGTCGTGCACATCTCCTGCAGCAAAAACTCCTTTGATGTTAGTGTGGGTCTTATTCTTTAAAACAATGTACCCGTGATCATCTAATTCAACCTGATTTTTGAATAGTTTTGTGTTAGGTTCATGTCCAATTGCAACAAAAAGACCTCCGACATCAAGTGTTGTTTCTTCATTTGTTTTCAGATTTTTTAGAACTACTCGTTGCATTTTCTGATCTCCTATGATATCAATTACTGCTGAATCCCAATGAAATTTTATTTTTTCATTGTTAAATGCTCTTTCTTGCATCACTTTACTTGCACGCAATTCACTTCTTCTATGAACCAAATGAATCTTTGTAGCGAATTTTGTTAGAAATGTAGCTTCTTCGATTGCTGAATCTCCTCCTCCTGCAACCACTAGTTCTTGATTTCTAAAGAATGGACCATCACATGTGGCACAATATGAAACACCTTTTCCAGCAAATGTCTTCTCTCCTTCTAATCCTAGTTTTCTTGGATTTGCACCTGTTGCAATAATAACTGCACGTCCTTCGTATTCTTCGGTTGCTGTAAGAACTTTGAAAGGTTTGCGTCTAAAATCTACATCAACTGCTTCATCATCAACAATTGTTGTTCCCATTTTTTGGCATTGTTTTCTCATATCAATCATCAAATCTGGACCCATAATCGCATTTTCAAATCCAGGATAATTTTCAACTTCTGTAGTATTAACTAATTGTCCTCCTGGCAGTATTCCTGACAAAATCAATGTGTCATAACCTGCTCTAGAGCAATAAATTCCTGCGGTATATCCTGAAGGGCCTGCTCCAATGATAACCACATCAAACTTTGTTTTCTTTTCATTTGACATCTTAGGACTATCATCCTTTGTTACGAGTGTTGTTGCACCTTCATCTGCTGCCATCATGATAATTCACCTTCTCATGCTTCAATAATTTAAGTGAATATCCTCTTTGGACTATACACATAAAATTTGTATCCATTGATTTTAATTTTTAAATTCGGTTAAAATATCTTGATGTTTTTTACAAAATCTTTTGTTTTCTAATTGTGAAAAAAAAAGATCTTTCTGCCAGTGAGCATTAAATAGCCTGCAATCTTTATGTTCACAAAATGCTTCTCCTGTTTCATAATAAATTATGGCTTGTAATAGATATCCCTCTGTGATTTCAGATATTCGCGAATCGTGATATTCTAAAAATTCCCCTTTGTATTTTTTCTTGATTTCTTCAACTCTTTTCTCAGAAAAATTTGTCAACAGATCTAGATAATATTGTTTTGGCTTTGCAGGCGCTTCTATCATACCTGTTGTTGAAATAATTACAGGATTGGAACCAATTAAAGCTCTTGCATGATATCTAAAGTCACTCTCATCAAATGTACATGTGAGTTTATTTGTAAAAATAATATGTAGAGTGTCTCTCTTATTTTCATTCATTGGAATTAATTCAGTAATTGCATTATGAAATTCAAATCCATCATATAGTGTCATTTCTTCTCTCTCGGACATGTCTTTGTTTTCTTTTTCTATCATTATGTCTTCAACTGAAGGACTATGTTTTTCAAATTGTTTTTTTAAATCAAAAATTCTACAACCTGCAATTTTTTCAGATATGTCTTCACTTAAACCTTCAAAGATATTTTCTCTTATCTTAATTTCAACTGGAAATGTTTCTGTGAGAAATTTTTTCAATCTCTCTAATTGAATTTCAAGAACTGTAGGCTCATCATATAAGATAATTTTACTAGTTTTCAATAAGATATTTTTGCTATAATGGTTTATCTTTCTAACGAATTATTTTTTTAAAGGCTTAGGAAATTTTTAGGCATGAAGTTAGGTAAAAAGAAGGCATCAAACTTTGATGTTTGCCTGATTAAATCTCTTGTAACGATTTCTTATGGTAACTTCTGTAACACCTGCAGCTTCTGCAAGGACTCGTTGAGTGATAGATACTCCGTTTTGGATACAGGATAGGTATAATGCCGTTGCTGCAAGACCCATCGGATCCTTTCCAGCTGATTCTTCACGTTCTTGTACCTCTTTGAGTACTTTGATTGCATATCGTTTTGTTTTTTCTGTGATCTTTAGTTTGCTTGAAATCCTTGCAATGCATTGAATTGAATCTACAACAGGCATCCTTAGCTCTAATTCACAAAGCATTAATCTGTAACATCTTGAAATATCTTTTCGTTTAACATTAGCAGCATCGGCAATATCTTTTAGTGTTCTAGGTGTTTCGGTGTCTCTGCATGCAGCATAAAGTGATGCAGCAATCATTGCAGAGATGGATCTTCCCCGAACTAGTTTTCTCTCCAGTGCTTTTCTGTAAAGATAAGCAGCTTTTTCAAGAACATTTGCAGAGAGTGTTAGTTTATCTTTGAGTCCGTTTAATTCATTGAGTGCTTGTCTCAAATTTCTATCAGCAGTTGTCTGTACTTGACTTCTACTATCCCAAGTTCTAAGTCGTGTAATTGTGCTTTTCATAGATGTAGTTAGTGGTTTTCCCGTCGCATCCTTGTTTAATGGATTGATAACTGTAGATAATCCCCTATCATGTATAGTAAGTGACGTTGGCGAGCCTGTTCTTGCTCTGTTATTATGTTCATCTTGCGAAAAGGATCTCCATTCGGGTCCTGATTCTTGCGATTTTTCAGAAATCACATAACCACAATTTGCACAAAATTGTTCTCCTGCAACTTGATCAGTCAACAAAGAGTTTTTTCCACAACGTAGGCAATTAGAATTTTGTTTGAAAGGTATGGATCTTAGTACCATAATATAATTACACGCCTATTCTAATTAACACTTCAATATTATTTTGGAGAAAAAATTCTCCATCACGTCTCTCAATGATTCTAGTTGTAGGCATTAAACTAGTAATGCTAAAACAATAGGCAATATTGAGAAAAACCAGAGAGGTATCTTAGAAATCATGGCAATGCTAAATTTGGTATCTGTGGAATATATATGACAAATGCTATAGATCCTGGAAAAAATCCCTCTAATCCACGTTATAATGTAAAGTTGTTTTGTTGGAAAAAAAGAGGAAGAATTATTCCTCGAATTTTGCAAGTTCGTTCTTTAGTTGCTTGATTTGATACTCTACAACTCGTCTGTGGACACTGTTTATCAAATTCATCTTTGTATTTTCTAGGTGTGATGGGAAAAGGAGACCAGAGAAGAAAAGTTGATCTTTTACTAAGAAATTTAATAGAGCGAACAAACGCCTAAAATAATCTCTTTTTTTATTTTTGATATCAATATCTAAATCCAACTAAATTTTGAATAAAACATCTTGGATTTTATGCTAGAAGTTGACTAGGTTTTATGGACTTCACAGGCGTACAGAGACAATTTTAACAGTTAGAAAGTCGTAGTTTTTCTTGTCTTAACATGCATATAACAAAAAAAAAGAAAAGACGAAGAAAATGACTTTATCAGCTGATGATTTATCAAATTTAGTAGAAAAATATCAACCAATTACGAAGTACACTATAGGAGAAAATGAACGGCACATCATGTTTCATTTAGAAAGGGGTAAGGAAATTTCAGTTTTAATTAATCAAAATAAAGAAGATTTCGAGGGACTTGGTCAGTTAAGAGACAAAAATAAACAGGGTTTTGGAGAAGCCAGTAATATACTCACAGGAGATTCTGAATTAGATGTTATCAAAAAGATTCTAGATAGTTTGTTAGGATATAATGCAAAAAAAGAAAATAGATGAATTAGTGAGTTACGAGAGTCATTAAAAATAGAACATAGAAGAAATAGAAGACTGAAGTTTTTGGAACTGTCCTTGTCTTGCACCTAGAGAACAGCTACCACGTGATTAGGACAGTATAGAACTGTTATGAGTATGCGCGGCTTCAGTCTTCATTAACATTATGCTAAATTCAATAATAAATTAGATCTAACAGAAAACTAACATCTGTTTGTTATTTTGAATTATTTTTTTAGTATCTACCTTTTTCTTGTATTGTGGTTTTACTTCTTCTATCATTCTTCAATTTTACAAAGGAATTTTTATAACTGTCTGGGTTTGTTTTGAGTTGGGATTCCACAGTTGCTTTTGAAAATTTGTGTACTGTCATCAAATGCTTTAGAATATCATCACATTCTTTTTTACAGGTTCTGCACATGTACTTCATATCTTATTCCTACTGCTCTGCCTTTTTACTATATAAATAAAGTAGAATTACTCAGTCAATGAACTATTAAATTAAAACTTAATCATCTTTTATGGAAGATTCTAGTTTTGACAACATTCGCCCATTGGAATTTCACGATCATGTGGACATTTTCTTGGATGATTCAGCATTGTACAAAGAGCATCTGTAAATTGCTTGTTCATATGATGTTCAATCCCACATACCATTTCCTCATCAATTTCTACTTTTAGTGCACTTTCCATGAGAACCTCTAACAACCTGCTATTTCTCATCATACTTGCACCAATTTTTTGACCCTCTTCTGTGAGTTTTACTCCGGCCTTGCTGTACATAACCAAATTTTTAATGTTCAATTTCTTGAGCATTTGAACTACACTTGGCTGTCTAATATTGAGCATTTTAGCAATTGTGCTAATTTTGACATCTCCTCCTCTTTCTTTGATATGCCAAATTGCCTTTAGATACATCTCTATATGCTCTGCTTCT
>JACZTB010000058.1 GCA_022573895.1 Nitrososphaerota archaeon | reverse complement strand
AATTGTTCCCAACACATACCTATTTTGTCTCATATCTTGTGAAGACAGATTCTTGCAGATAATCCTTTGGTAGAAATCATATTCTATATTCGCCTTGATTGTCAGCTTAGTTAGCATTTGATACGAATCAAATTAAGAATTTTCAAACTTTAGAAGATTACTTCGCGAAAAATTGTAAGAATAACAATGGTTTGCATTGTTCAATAAATCAGGCCTCTAACTGCCATTTTTTTATCATCTTTTTTTGCTATAAAATACATCAAAACACCGCCCAATAATCCAAGACAGAGTGGTAACCCGTATAATTGGTTAGTAGGTTTTCTATCATTGATATAATCATGCTTTTTTAAGAAAGAGATGCATCTTTCCATCTAGTTAGTTTTCATGGTTATTACTAATTAAGAATTTTCAGGATTACAGTTCGTATCAAATGTTAATTCTAAGAATTTAGTTTTCTATTCTTGAAATAATTTCATTGAATAAAATTTCTGCCTTAGATTCTCCATAATACTTTGTAAGATGATAATAAACATCATTACCAAAATGTTCAATCATCTGCCTTTCACATTTTTTGTTCTTACCGAAATAGTCTGGATGAAGCATTAAATCATGAAAATTCCTATTAATGATTTGTTCATCAAAATCAGCAGATCCTATCTCTCTTTCTAATAAGATCTGTTTCAAACCTGGATTGATATTATTTAGTTCAATTACTTTATCTATAATTTCACTATTTGCTCTAAAGGAAGCTTGTTCTCGATACTCATTGAAATCATCAGGATCAAATAATCCAGCTTCTAATTCCCAATCTTCGTATTTACTCTCAAACTTTTCACGTTCTTCATTAAAAATCCGTTCAAAAATTTCTTGTGGATTATTAGGTTCTTGCAAAACTTCTGATCTACTGCCAAATACTTCAAAATGTCTATTGTAATTTATTGCGTATGCTAATTCACAATGATCATTGATGTTATACCCCGTTTGTCTTATTATTGGTAGAGGAATGACTACTGGATCAAGAAATCCTACAATTTCTTTAAGAGTATAACCTTCAAACCATTTATCAAACCATGCTTTCCATTTTGGTTCGTTATCAAATCTGTCAAAATAATGTCGTTGAGTTTTTGTAGGATCTGGGAAATTATGTTTTGATTTAAAATAAGAGACAGGATCAAAGCAACTAGGAGACCTTTCTTTAGTGGGATGAATATATCTCATCTTGTTTTTCTCACAATTATAATCATCAATTGAAGCATATCTTTGGTTGCTCATCACAACCAGATCAGCTTCTGGGAATCGCTTATCCCACCATTGTGCAAAATTCACTTCGTTTGCGTATCTATACAGATAATACTTTAGGACTTTGATAGAGTTAGTTTGTTGCTGTTCGTGAATGTAATCAAATGCCTTTTGTGTTTTAGGCGATAATTGAATTTCTCCAAAAACCTGACCAAAACCAACTAAGAAAAGTCCAACAACTCCCAAAACAATTAAAATGATTTGATATTTCGTGTGTTTTTATTGTGGCACTAAGAATTAAGAATTTTCAGGATTAAAAGAACAAGATGAGATTTAAGATCTGATTTATCTAAAACAATCGTTTATCATAAGATGATGCTAAAGTGTTGGCAATCTTAGCATTTTTAGTCATTATTGTTAGTTTATTCACTTTTTCATTTTTTATTACAGATGCATTTGCTGACACTGTTTTCGTTCAAAACGCTGTAGGTTCTTCTGTGCCAGGATGTCATGAAACTAATTCATGTTTCATTCCTAGCTTGATAACAATTGAGGAAGGTGATACGGTCATATGGACAAATCCTGATTCAGAATCACACACTGTAACAAGTGGCACTGGTGGTGAACCAGATAATGCTTTTGATAGCAGTATCTTCAAATCAGGTACCACATTTTCTGTTGATTTTAATTTTGCTGGAACTTACCCATACTTTTGCCAAATTCATCCTTGGATGACAGGAGTTGTAGTTGTAGAAGAATCAAGTCCTAGTTTTATTTCACTAGATTCTTTTCCATCAAGTGCAAGAATTGGTGATGTTATCACATTTTCTGGAAATATACAACTCGGAAAAAGAAATCCTGAAGGTGCTGTTATTTACATTAAAGATGAGGACCCATTCAATCGAGATGATTTGTTGGTAACAGCATGGGCAGATTCAAATGGTAGATTTTCGGCAAATTGGATGGTAACTAAAGTTGATTTTGATTGGGAAGCTGATGTTTACGCAACATTCGATGGAAATGAGGAACTAAATCGATTAACTACATGTGGAAAAAGGTGCGCTAATACCATACCACTAAAAATATTACCATATGTTCCTCCTTCAATTCCGCCAGTTGATGAAAGATTAGTTGGACAAGAGTATATGGTATTATACTATTCCCGAGATTTTTCAACGACACCTAAAGTTGCAATTATTCCAAGCCCAGATTCTTACAATGAAGTTAGTAGACATATCATTTCTGTTCAAGAAGGAATTCGAATGTGGAAATCAAATTTAGAAAGTGAATATGGCGGAAATTGGGATGTAGATTTTGAAATTGTTTCTCCTGGAACTATTTTCTTTAAAACTAAACCTGATGTAGTAGTTAATTTAGTAACACATGATGAAGATGTAAGTTGTGTTTCAGAATACTCTGGTTGGTCAAATGTTTGGGATAGCCCCTCACCTACAATTCAAACTCAAGTCTGCGTAACTAGTCTAAAAGAATTAAGAACAACGGATGAAGTTATAAGAACTTCCGCACATGAATTTATTCATGCAATGGGTTTAGGACACACTTTCAATAAAAAGGGAGATATGATGTGTAGTACTGAAAATGGCGTACCAACATGTTCTGGAACCATTACTAAATCAAATAATCCTTCAAAGCTAAATCTAGCAGCAACTACAAAGCTTTACGGCAGTGATGGCTTTAAAAATCCAAACAACAGAGTGTCATATGAAGAAAAATTTATTGTTGATGATTACCAAAATTTTGATTTTTCATATATTCCACCTACAACACCTACTACACCCACAACTCCACCAATTTCAATAAAACCCAGTATAACAATAACTCCAACTTCAAAAACTACAGGACCACTAACATTGTCATTATTTTCTGATGGAAAAAATCATGGGCGTAGTTTTACAATTGAAGAAGGAAAGCCATTTCAATTTGCTGGAAAATTAACAGATTCCAAAGGCAATCCTGTTCGCTCAACCTCAGTCTACATCAACGATAAATATGACTCTTCATTTCAACAAAGAACTACCACCGATCGAAGTGGAAATTTCTTATATTACATAGTATCTGAGCATAACTCAAAAAATCTCGCAAATGACAGAAGTCAATGGAACTTCTTAGCAACTTCTCAAATTGGTTCAAAAATTGTAACAAGTGAAATTGCCATGTTAACAGTAGTTTCGGCAAAAACTGAATTACCAAACTGGATTAAGAACAATGCTGAGTGGTGGTCATCAGGAAAAATTGATGACAAGGATTTTGCAGGTGGAATTGAATACATGATCAAAGAAGAGATAATTCGTATTCCTCAAGTTCAAACGGAGAAGGAAATGGGAACTTTCTCGGTCGGGAAAATACCGGATTGGATTAAAAATAATGCAAAGTGGTGGTCTGAAGGAAAAATATCAGATGATGATTTCTCTAAAGGAATAGAATACATGGTAAAAGAAGGAATAATTAGAATCTAAGAATTAAGAATTTTCAGGATTATCTCATACTCATTTCTTCCTTTACTTCATCATTGATAAGAAAAGTATTCCCTCTACCCAAATTTACTTTCTAACATTTGAAATTAAGGTTATCAATATCAGAGTCAATATCATGCGTTCCTGCGTCACAATCCAAAGCAGTTATGTCTCCAATCGTGGTGTAAAATACTTTAACATCATATGTTCCAGTGAACAATGAAGTTGAATATTGGTAATTATCATCCAATAATATCGTAATGGGTTGGTCTGAGGATTTTTTAGTAAATTCAAGTTTGAAAGGGTCAGTTGAGAAACCTACAGTTTCAACTCCACCACTTACATTCACCATAGTTAGGTCTAAATCTTCTGTTTCGAATGGGCTAAAGATAAACAAAAATAAAAAAACGCCAAGAAGACCTACAAGTAGAACTAACATAGATGGCATGATTTCAGATTATGATTCTGTGTTAAATTCTTAACGTAGCTTTACTCAATTAATCAAATACCAAATAATTCAAATAAATTACGAGGTTCGCCCGTATGTTTCTAAGACAGGCTCAGAACACAATTCTTCATCAAGTGTGGCTAAGGCTTAAAACAATTAGATTCCATTACAAAGCGGTCTAAGTGAGGATCACATAGTGTTGCTTCATTCTATGTAGTTGTGCGATTCATGCCACTCACTTAGATTATAACATTCTATTGGCCTGAATCTGTTATACGTAAATCGTTTAGAATTTTTAGGATTAACAAAGTTCGAATCTTTTAAGACCCGCACCATTCTTGGTTTTATTTTAGACCCATTAGTTTGTATCAAATGTAATTCATGGTAAAAGAATAGATGTTTAGTTACACAAAGCCACTTTCAAATTATCAAGATTTTGTTCCATTCTTTCCAAGAAAGTTTTGTTCTCATCACCAAATTCTAATGGAGAAAGAAAAAGCACTTTGCTCCCAATTTCATTGGCAATTACCTGCGATACTTTTGGATTTACAAACTCCTCGGTAAAGATCACACTAGTCTCTAATGTTTTTGCTAAATCGATCACTTCCCGTATATCTTTTGGACTAGGGTCCTCGAAGGGATCTATGGATTTTAAGACTGTGTGTTGATTCAATCCATATTCCAGCGCAAAATATGCGAAAGCATTATGAAATGCAAAAAAATCTTTATTACATTTTGATAATTCTTCTCTGATTTTCTTATCTAAAATATCAAGTTCAAGTTTGTAGGAATCTGCATTGTTTTGATAATAATTTCCATTTTCGGGATCTAATTCGATTAGTGCATCTGCGATGTTTTGTACCTGTATCTTTATCGTAATTGGGTTAAGCCAAATGTGTGGATCAGTTGTAAATTCTTTGGGCTCATTACCAAAGATGTCCAAATTACTTTCTGGATTAACTTTAATCGTGGCAATACCATAACTAGTATCAACAACTGTTACATCTGGATTGATTGCGCTGATATCATCTGCCCAATTTTCAATTCCAAGACCGTTAATTATGATCAAATCAGATTTTTGCATTCTTTGAATATCCTTTATGCTTGGCTGCCAGTCATGAGGCTCGACACCAGGGTTGACCAATAATGAAACGTTTACTTTATCTTTACCAACTTTTTTTGTAAATTCTTCAATTGGATAGAATGAAGCTAACACGTTGATTTCTTGTGTTTTTGAACCAGATTCAAATGATTCAACTGGTTGATCTGTATTCCATACAGCAAAAGAAGCAAGTGGTATAACCGCTATGATTGCAATTATTCCCATCTTAGTTTGATTAACCATACTATGATCCACAAAGTAGCATATTTATTTCAAAATCATTACAGATGCCAAGATAAAATTTCTGGGCGGTTCCCTTTTATAGAAACTGAGCTAAAAGTTTGAATCCTTAGAGACTCTACCACTTGTTTGGGCAATATTTTGGGCCCGTTAACAGTTCGTATCAAATGTAATCTAATCCTTAGAGACCCAGACCATTTTCTATCCAAATGTGAATGCATAGATTTCAAAACCTGGATCTGAAACTACAATTTTCAAAATGTGAGATTCTGGCTCTTCCGTATTTATTAGATTATAAAGATCGTCTTCTTTAACGAAAAGCTTGCCATTAGAACTAACATCAGTTCCACCCAAATCTGGAGTTAAGGGTTTGTCATCTATGTAAATAGAAAGTTCGGCTTGATTAGCAGTTACAATATTTACCTCTTTTGCAAAATATGGAAGAATTATGGTTCCACTATCTGAAACTAGCCTCATACTTCCTTCAAGATTTTTCCAAGTTCCATCCAAGTAGAAATAATTCTGATCCAGCTTATTAGGAATTGAATATGTTACCTCATTTCCTGGACTGAATCCTTTTTCATTCCCAAGTTGGTTTCTACCAGAAGCAAACTTGTAACCAAAGTAAAGCTCTGGAGTTCTAAAGCTAGTATGTTCAAATTCTTCAATGTCAACAAATGGTTCCGCAGCTGCTACACCGAGTCCTAGCTGAGCTGCTCGTTCTTCTAATAATTGCTGTATTACTTTTTCTGTCTCATCATATCCACCCTCACCTATGTGATCGTATCTGATGTAGCCATCATTATCTGAGATGAATTTGTGAGGCCAGTATCTGTTTTTGAAGGCCTTCCATATTTCCCAATCGTTATCTAATACAACTGGATATTTTATCCCGTACTTGTCTACTGCCATCTGTACATTGTTGATATCCTTCTCAAACTCAAATTCAGGAGAATGTATTCCTATAATCAACAAACCATTATCAGAATATTTTTCATCCCATGCGGTAAGGAATGGTAGAGTTCGGATGCAATTAATGCAGCTGTATGTCCAAATGTCGTATAAGACTACCTTTCCTTCCATTGCTTTTTCCAATTCTTCAGGAGTTGTATTGATGTATCCTGAAATACCAGCTAGCTCAGGCGCCTTTTTGAATCTGCTTTTATCTATGGTTTGAGTTTTTAATCCTGATTCCTCATTAATTGTGATCAAAGTAGTGTTTTGTTGAGGTTCTAATGTTGAAAATATTATACTTAGTGTAGCAACTCCCACTGCGATAACTCCTCCAAGAATAATAGCTGTTCTAATTTCTGACTTCATAATTTTTCATTATATTTTTTCATTGCTTAATACAATGATAGTTCTTCATGAATAAAATTATCTTATTTTTATTAAAACGTTATTCCAAATTTTTTAAGAATTTTTAGGGTTTACTGATCTTTCAGTTTTTTCTTATCCTTGTTGAATTTTTTCATAAGATAAATTCCTGCTATTAAGAGTCCTATCCCAATAAAGAACTGAATCCAATTTGTGTTGATAAATCCTACATATATTGAA
>JACZTB010000057.1 GCA_022573895.1 Nitrososphaerota archaeon | reverse complement strand
CTCCTAGTTTTTCCCCTGGAAGAACTTCATCTAATATTATTGGACCTTTGGTACCTTCCAAACAATGCTCTGGCTCATCTCCGTCTAACTCTCGTCCCATGTCTTTCATATCGGGTCTGTGGATTTCCTTTGTAAATATAGTCGGAATTTTTGCCGCTTGTGCAGCATCAATCAATTTCTTAACGTTACTCACCATCTCTTCTACACTAGAAGTTGAAGTGGCAGAACAAGGTACTGCACCATCACTGTCCATGAAGTCATGTTGTACATCAATAACTAATAGAGTTGGGCGTTCACCTAGGATTTTTTGGGCTTCTTGTTGTTCCAACTTATTTTACCTCACACTGTACTTAATATTTATAAACAAATTATGTCACTCCAAATAAAAGCATCATACCTTTTGTTATAAGCCCAGCAATCAATCCAATGAAAGGATCCATTGTTACACCAGTTACTACAGCTGTAACGCCACCTACCAATGGATTTTCTTCCATAGCAAGTGGAGCATTTTCAGGAAATATTATCAAAGCACCCAACAACAATAAGAAACCTGTTACTGCTTGAATTGGAATATATTTAGCAATTTTTCCAACCCAACCAAGCAAAAGAATCACTGCTGCAAGACCCATCATTAATGCAGCAGAAAATACTGGATTTGGAGAAGCTGCAGTACCTGAAATTATAGGTTCTAAAGGAACGCCACCAAAAAATGCACTAGCTGCACCAGACATACCTGCAATAATACTATTTACATCAAAGATGCTATGGCCTGAACCTGTAATAAGATCAATTCCTGCAATATCTGCATTAATTGCTGGATAAGCGATACCTGTTCCAAGTCTTAATGCAATCAAAGCTAGTGCAGCTCGTACCAAAAGGATTTTGTCATTACGTGTTAGTAATTTGATAACTTTGGCTTTTTTCCCATCTCCCGTTGATTTGTCATCTCCCGTTGATTTGTCATCTCCCGTTGATTTGTCATCTCCCGTTGGTGTGTCATCTTCAGTTTGGAATTTTCTAAATAACGAACCTAAATTACGAAATGGAAGAATCATCGAAAACTTTTCTCGTTTGGGATCTGGAAGAATTGGATCAAACTTTACAAATCTTGCAACAACTACACTAACTACAACACTAGCTGCTAAGGCATAGATTATAGAAGAAGGATCATCGATTGTAGCGAAAAATACGATAAACGCAACTACTGCTGAAACAATTCCAATTACTTTATTTTCTTTTATCAAGTCGATAGCAACTACCGCAAGGATTATTCCTACACCAGTCATCATTCCATATTGAATTGAGGGACCAATGAAATCCACCATCGCACTAAGGAGTCCTAATGAGCCAAGTATGACCCCGACTATACCTGCAATTATGACAGCATAAATCATTACATGCCATTTCCTTTTTGCTATTCTAGAAACTATTGTTAGACTTTCAACTTCAAATGAAACTGGAGACACGGTACGAAATGCAACCAAAAGCACCATTCCAATAATGAAACCTATTCCAGCTGGCTTTAAAGCCCAACCGAGAGATACTGCGATGAGAGCTTCACCAATAACATCGGCTAACATGGAAAATGCAGCTATAAAGTCTTCAATAGCAGGAGTAAATCCTTCTGATCCAATGTCAGTATATTCTTGTGCAAAGGCTGGAATTGGGAGCAGAATTAAAGAAACCACAATCATGGCGGATATGGCAACGCCTAATCCCAAACCTTTGGGCGATATAGAGACATTGCATCTCATGATGTTCCCATCACAAGTAGTGCATGCAATATTACAATATAACTAATTATAAATTTCTAAATTCAAGAAAAAATTTATGATAAAATATCTAGGAACAAATTTTCTATTTTAAAATGAATTTTAATTATATGTTTCAAAATTTGTTGAGTGACATTATTAACAAGAATTATCTCCAGACACCATCTGGCTGCCAAAAATGTATGTAACTATTATCATCTTTTTTACTTTCAGTTAATTTTTTAGAATGTTCTTCTTTTGTTAGGAAATAATCCCTTGGCATTTTATCAACCAATTTTTTACGTAACCGCATGAATGTGTCAATATCCCCATGAATTATCTGGCGGTATTGCATTAAAATTTCTTTTAATATCCAATCATTTGTGTCGTCTATTACATCATCAAAGTTCAGTAAATTCACTTTTAATGCAGATATCGACTTTGTGAGAGATTTTTGTAAAAAGTGTACCTGTTTTTCGTAAGTGAAGTTATTTTGATTTTCGTTTTTACGACTTTTGTACTTTCTATTTTTTTTTACCATTTCTCGTACTTCAATTTTGGTGAGTTTGTTCTCTATAGCAAAATCTGCTAAGGTTTCAATTTTTTTTGGGTCCAAAGGTAATAGTTCTAAAGCAGTACTCACAGATATTCGCCGGCGAATAATTTCTTTTTGTATCTTTTTGCTAAACTTAAGAAGATGTAATCTCTTTGTGACAAATTCTTGGCTCTTACCTATACGACTTGCCAAATGGGAAACGCCTCCCCACCCAAAGTCTTCAGAATACTTTTTGAAGACAGTTGCAATTTCGATTGGATTCAGGGTGTTTTGCTGTAGGTTTTCTACCATTGAGATTTCGAATGCCGCTTTATCTGTCATATCTATAATATGACATCCAATTTTTCTCAATTTTATACTACGAACAGCAGCAAACCTACGATTTCCTGCGACGACTTCAAATAAATGCCCTTTTGGCCTAACTACAATTGGTTGTAACAACCCATGTTTTTGTATAGAATCAGCCAATTCATCTAAATTTTCTAGTTTCATTCTAAGTTGGTTTGGGGATGGACGAATTTTATTAACATAAATTGACTCTATAACTCCCACATAGCTCATATACTAAATTTCAATTGGGCTGATATTTAACAAATTTACATTTCATGAATACAATCTCATACTTGTAGCTAGCAAGATGATCTTGAAATTTGAAAATGTTACAGATTAGATATGATTAATCACAGACAAACTTCAAAATAACAAAAAACAATCAAGAAAAGTGAGATAAAATTACTATAAAGCTTATTTAATCATCTACAACCTTGAGATAATTTACCAAACAGATTACAGATAATCAGTAAAAATGGTATCCCCCCTCCCACGCACTAAAAACGCGATATAACTAAAGTTATGATGTGAGTTTGTTTGTTGGAGAATTAATAGTTCGTATCAAATGTTAATGAAAGAATAAGGATTACTCGAATTGCTAGTTATGGGATTTGTATAATAATAGATGTCACAACATCTATCTTGCCAGCAGATATCACTACACCTAGATTAATTCCAGAATCTAATACAGTGATAGTTCCATTTATCATCTTAAAGTAAATCACCACATTCTTTCCAGAAGTGATTGAAGCTGGACTCAAAGATGCACTTGTGCATAAGGGCGGCTCTCCTCCAGCACCATCAAGATCGATTTTAAATGTATCACTGCACAATGAATCAGGATCATAGTTTACAATCATTCCATTAGAACCAGACCAACCCGTATGATTCAATCTTTGTTGTAATACAATTTCAGATATGGTAGAATCCACATACCAATTGGAATAAGGAATTTCAGAGCCTCTTATGGTAATTGCGTCAATAACTGTCTCCACATCTCCTGTATTTCTTAAACTGATTGCACCCCAACCAAGTCCCTCAGGTGCAGAATCATGAACCCATAATTTGATCTGATATACTGTGATTGCCTCTGTCAGAGATTCTTGCAGGAATAAGTTAGTAGCAAAAAGTACAACACCTGTAGCCATAAAAACAAACGAAACTAAAATAATAAGTGTTGATAGAAGCGGACTCATTGCTCGTTTGGTGTCTGGCATCAGTTAATTTTGAAATTAGACATTAATAAAATAATTTAAGATGATCTTGAAATTTGAAAATGTTACAAATTAGATTTGATATAATCACCGATAAACTTGAAAATAATAAAAAACAGGCAAGAAAAGTGAGATAAAATTACTATAAAGTTTATTTAATCATCTACAAATGATTCTTTGGTGAGCCCTTCTGGAAGAGTCAAATCTCCTTGAAGTAGATTACGCTGAAGTAATATGATGACTTCTTCAACATCGTATCCTAATTTTTCTAATTCTTTCTCAGTAGATTTAGAAATCTTTGCACCAACATTTTGTCCACCTATCCTACCAAATGCAATCGCGGTAAAACGAAATTTGTTACCGTCTAAAATGAATTTACCAGTAATCTTTGCAGCCATTTGGCTTCCATGCATATTAGTGATGTGAACTTTGAGATTCATTTTAGAAACTAAATTTCCACAGCCTTGTTGATATTGTCATCAATTAAAAAGCTCCAATGCTTATCATCTTCAACTTTAAAATCCTTAATCTTAAGTGGAATAATTTGTTCATCTAAGCATTCATGTTTTATTTCGCTATTTTCTTTTAGTTTAACTAATTTCCATTTGTATTTTCCTCGTTGCATTTTACATACTGTAACTGCCCATTTTGCATCAGGATCAATTTTTGGCATTCCTACGAGTTCAGCTATCTCTTCGATTCCAAGTTGTTTTTCTTCACAGAAACGCTTCTTGCAAACACCACATCTCCAGACATCAACTGAACCTATTGTTTTCTCGTTTATGTTGATGTTTATTACTCCAAAGTAAACAGGCTGGTGTTTACAAGTTTCAGCATCAATATTCAATGCTGTTCACCCATAATTAGTATTATTTAGTTCTTGCATCATCATAGAGTTTTTCTAAAATTACTCCCATATTATCAACAATTGTGTTTCGTTTAAATTCAATATTTTCTCGCACACACATCTTTCTATACATGTTAACTGCTGTGAATCGAGGATGCATTGCCTCAAACTCAGTTTCAGAAAAGTCTATGAAAGCACCAAGAGTAATTAGTTCTTTAGCTGCCTTTTGGGCATGATCTAAAGAGATCGTTAATTTTTCTGCAATTTTTGTTGAAGACATTTTTCCATAACAAGTAACTAACAAATACACTTTAGCCTGAATAGGATCTAACCTGATTTCAGAAACCAGATCATTCTCAATTCTAGAATCCATCATTTTGGAAATAAGTTACAATGAAATAAAATGATCTATACAGCTATTTTTTGACCAATAGTTTTTTAGAGATTTTCCAAGAAAATATCAAGGCAATTAAATGAACTACCAAGCCTGAAAATGCCCCTAAGATCAAATCATCAAAAAAAATCCAAGTTAGGACAAATGCAATAAGTGATGGAATTGTAATAATTATGGCAATAATGGTTCCTCGGAGTACAATTTCTCCCTTTGTAAGTTTGGTAGACTTTTCATTATTAGACAACAACTAAATTTTGAAAAATGGTAATAAAAACCAAAGATACTTTATATTTGGTAAACTTGGATTCGTAATGTTTGGCAAGTTATAAGGGAACATATTCGAATGAACAATCATTAAATTTTGTAATACCAATTGTCGTAATTCTATTTTTTGGGATAATCTATGTAATGACACAAAGGGCAGATTATGGTTTTGTAAGTTTCATTTTAATTGGTGCAGCTGCACTAACAATATTTTACTGGGTCAAAGTTCTAAAGAAAATGACAAAGGACCAAAAACCACTATACTACAAAGCAAGGGAACAAGAAACAAAGAACTGGGTTTATGATTTGATTAAAAGTGAAGGGGAATTTGTTTTTGTAGCTGAAGTACCAGGTCCTGAAGATAAAATTGCAGTCAGGCTAATAGATGGTATCTTATACATACGTGGAACTTCAGGATTTTCAAAAGAAGTTCCAATAGAAGGAGCAGGCAACATGCAGATATTTGATTTCAAATACAGAAACGGTGTCTTAACACTTAGAATAAAATAACTAGAGACTTTTTGCTAGTTCTATTTTTTGTGGTAAATATTTGTCAGTGATATTAGTAAGGCCATATTTGGAGAAAGCCTCCAACTCAGCCTTTCTTTTAAGCTTTAAAAATACATCTAGTTCTTTTTTCCAAATTCCTTCTTGATATCTGGGATCCTTTTGAAGATCATAACATCTCTTAATGTCAGATTCAGTCATAGGAATCGTTGGTAGTTTATATTTTTCAATATCAGTTGCCCAAACTCCAACCCATTTTGCATCAGGAACTGTAAGTTCTCTTAGATGAGCAGCATTTGCTGAACCAGATTTGATAACCATTGCAATGTGTTCCCCATACACATCACCATCAGTAAGGATAATGACTGGTAATCCCATTTCATCATGAAGTCTCTTTAACAAAGTTCTGGTTGAGCGAGGAGCTTGTCCTCCAGTATTGATGATTATAGATTTGAATTTTTTATCAATTTGTTCTTCAATAAATCTTGTAAAAAGACCACCCTTTTCAACAGCAATTACAATTTCAGCACTAGTATCAATCAAGTCAGCAGTAGTCAAACTAGGACCGATGGCGTATCCATCAGGATGATTAGACAGATTCATTGTTTTTCCCTCATATCCAGGAATTGTATACTCTATATTCAAATCACCAAAGATAGAGCTTCTCTCTTCAGGAAATATATGAAAATCTTCTCGAGGTTTAGATGTAACAGCTTCTAAATCCACAATTATGTTATCTGATTCTGCTTGGTCTTCAAATTCTACAGCGAATGCTTGTGATGAGTAATAAACATCTCTTAAAGTGGATGATTTTTTCTCTTGTGTTAACCTATTTGCAAAGAATGCGAGCCACATTAATTGTGTAAAAGATCTCAACTGAGCAGAATTTTTTGCGCTTCTCAAGGCAGAGTTATTGCCTAGAATGTATTGCCTAAGTTTTTTGTCATAAACTATGTTGCTTACAGATCTACTTGGAATAGAGAATTTTGGAAATTGTCCATTATCTAAATCATCATATACTTTTGCACCATGACTTTTAAGCATCTCAAGAATATTCTTTTGTTTTTCTTTGGCTTTCTTGCTTATTTCTTTTGATTTACTTGTTTTCAATTGGGTTTTCCTCCTCTACTGTTTTTTTAGATTCAATTGGGTTTGCTTGTTCCAATATTTTCTGATAATCAGGTTCTTTTTTCTTGCCAGCAAGTTCTGTACAAAACTGGGCAATCATTGGAATGTATTTTGCATAAAGATTAGATCTCTTTTTTGCCATTTCAGCTTGGCCTCTTTTTGACATGTATGCTGCCAATTTTCTTGATAATAATTGCAATGCTAATCTTAGCTCTCGTTCAATTTCTGGCCTAT
>JACZTB010000021.1 GCA_022573895.1 Nitrososphaerota archaeon | reverse complement strand
CAAATGATTGTTCATTATTTCCAAAGATTACTTCAGAATCATTACATGATGAACCAGGTCCATTTAGAAAATACTCGATCTTATATCTAGATAACATTGCACCAAACAAACCAGAATACCAGTTAATTTTAGCATCTTGAGCCAAGTCAGTCCTTCTTGTACAGAAATTAACTGAGCTTTGATCCATCATTTGTAAGGTGGTAATGTCTAATTGTGCATTTGGTGCGAGATTTGTATTTAGTAATTCAAGATATGCTTGTTGTTTTTCTGCTTTTGGAGAGTATAGTTCTTGAATAATGGTTGCTTTGCTACTCTCATCTGCAAAAATAATATTTCTAGAGATAGTTGAGATCCCATCTTCCGATAAACAAGACAAAATATGAATTGGTTTTTTTAATTCAAGATTTCGGGGAATATGAATGAAAACTCCGGAATTAAATGCTGCATTGTTTAGTGCAGTAAATTTATCTTCATTAGAATTTGATGCCTCTAGTGCTTTTTTTACTAAATCAAAGTTGTTTTGAATTGCATCTACTAGAGAAGAGATTACAAGTCCTTTTGATTTTAATTCATCAGATATATTGATTCTGTGAGTATTGATTCCAATTTGAATAATACAGATTTCATTTTCCAACTCTCCAAGTCTTTTTTTAAGAAAACTAGGAACAGTGTCAATAGTAGATAGAGATAGTGAAACTTGTTGTGGGTCCATTTTTTTTGCATCAGTGTATTTATTGTAAAGTGGAGATATTTCAAGTGGTAATTTTTCATATATTGATAAGGAATTTTGTCTGTATTCTTTAAGCCAATCAGGTTCATTTCTTGATGAAGAAATCTTTTCGATATGACTAATGTTAAGTTTTGAAAGAGTTTCTTGTGACATTGTAAATCAAGCTGGGATTGGGAGTTTACCCCACAGAGTCATCCATTTCTAGTTTAATGAGTCTGTTTAATTCTACAGCATATTCCATTGGTAATTCTTTTGTAAATGGCTCCATGAATCCATTGACAATTAGAGTTAATGCTTCTTCTTCGTTAAATCCTCGGCTCATAAGGTAGAAGATTTGTTCATCACCAATTTTTCCAACTGTTGCTTCGTGAGTAATAGTAGCGTCTTCTTGGTTAATTTCCATATATGGATAAGTCTCAGTACTGGATGTGTCATCAAGTAATAATGCATCACATCTTACAGTAGCCGTAACATTTGTAGCGCCTTTTGCTACGGTAAGTAATCCTCTGTAAGTGGAACGTCCATCTAATCTACTAACTGATTTTGATGTGACTTTAGAAGTTGTGTTTGATGCAAGGTGAATCATTTTTGCGCCTGTATCTTGGTGTTGTCCTTTACCCGCAAAGGCAATAGAGAGAGTCTCACCATATGCTCTTTCACCCAAAAGATAGATTCCAGGATACTTCATTGTTAATTTACTTCCAATGTTTCCATCAATCCACTCAACTGTTGCACCTTCATATGCATAAGCACGTTTTGTTACAAGATTGTAAACATCGCTACTCCAATTTTGGATTGTTGTATATCTTAGTTTTGCATCTTTGTGTGCAATTAGTTCTACAACAGCAACGTGAAGTGATTCTGAAGAATAAACAGGAGCAGTACATCCTTCAATGTAATGGACTTCTGCACCTTCATCTACAATAATTAATGTTCTTTCAAACTGACCAATGTTTTCTGCATTGATTCTAAAGTATGCTTGTAGAGGCATATCGACTTTGACACCAGGTGGGATATAGATGAATGAACCGCCACTCCAAACTGCACTGTTTAGTGCTGCAAATTTATTGTCCTCTGGAGGAATAATTTTACCAAAGTATTTTCTGAACATCTCTGGATGTTCTTTGAGAGCTGAATCAGTATCCAAAAATAGAACTCCTTGTTTTGCCAAGTCTTCTCTTAGGCTGTGATATACAACTTCAGATTCGTATTGTGCACCAACACCTGCTAAGAATTTCTTTTCAGCTTCTGGAATTCCAAGTTTATCAAAGGTATTTTTAATATTTTCTGGAACATCATCCCAATTCTTTTCAACTTTATCTGATGCTCTTGCATAATAATAGATATTTTGAAAATCAATAGCACTAAGATCGCCACCCCAAGTTGGCATTGGTTTTTGCATAAAAATTTCATAGGAACGTAATCTAAAATCAAGCATCCATTGTGGTTCGTTTTTCAGTTTACTGATGCTAATAACAGTGTCCTTTGACAGACCTTTCTTGCTAAGGTGGACATACATTTCTGTAGAGTCTTTAAAATCATATTTTGAATAATCCATGTCAAGTTTTTCAGTTGCCATACAGAAAATAACTCTGTTATATTATAAATACATGAGGAAAAATAGGCAGAGCTAAATAGCTTTAGCTAAACATTAGAGTTTAGATAATATGTAGCCCAAAATTGGTATCTTGAATTAATTTAACCTGACTTGCGCCACAACCAAGATCATCTAGATGTAATTGTTGATTAAACTTGTAATAAAGATAATTGTCCAGAAGCACTCAAAGACCATTGACCTGAGATCTTGCTGTTCTTTATTACTTCCAATTCGATTGGTTCTGTTCCAAAGTCTCCTTCAAGTACTGATTCAAAGTCTAGAGAAAGTCTGATTGTGTTTGCATTTCCTTCGCTATCCATTGTCTGCAAGATTAAAACCATAGAGTCTTTCTCTCCAGAAGGCCCTGAAGATGAAATTCTTGCTTTTCCAAATACAACGTCATAAATATTATCCCCTACAAATATTTCCCCTCCCGTTACCTTAAACTTGGAAACTTTAGAGTCAGTCCTTAAATTCTCAATAAAGATTTCGCCTGAGACATCACTCGTTACAGATTCATCAAAGAGTGACGAAGCTGTTCCATCAATTGAAATACTGTATGAGTTAGTTACGAGATCTAGTTGAGAGATATTCCCATAGTATTCTCCAGTTTCAACTTTATTTAACAAAGTTTGTAGTCGTTGTTCCAAATCTGTGATTCTTTGTTCAAGCCTTTGTATGAGATCTTCAGCTCTCTGTAATGCTTTGATCTCTTTTTCAGCTAGTTTTGCTTCTCTCTCAGCTTGTTTTTCAGCTAGTTTTGCTTCTCTCTCAGCTTGTTTTTCAGCTAATCGAGATTCTTTTTCAGCAAGTCTTGCTTCTCTCTCAGCTTGTTTTTCAGCAAATTTGGATTCTAATTGTATAGCACTAAATTCTTGGCCATTACAAGAACCTATTACATCTCCATGAGCTAAATGTTTGTCAACAGCGTTTCCACCAACTGTAATTGTGTGGGCTTTGCTTGGATTACCAGGAGGTATATGACATATAGTTATTTTATCGCCAAGCAATCTTTCTTCATGCTCATCTTCTTCTTCTACTTCGAACTCGATCACATCTTCAATTTGTTCTCTAGTTAATCCTGTTCTTTCTATAATTTCATCGATAATCGCATCTCTATCTGTTTCTTCTAGATCAAACTCTAATTCTTGACCATCAAATTCTGCTTCTATTTTTGCAATTCCATCTTCAATTTCTACCTCTATTTTTATCTCTTCATCAGTATCTTCTACTTCTTCTTCCCGTTCTTCATCATCCATTTCAAAAGTAATGGATCGTTCAATTTCATCTATTGATAGACCAGTTCTAATTGCAATTTCAGCAATAGTAGTTTGCTCGTCAATCCATTCTATTTCAAATTCTAATTCCTCATCTCCAAATTCTACTTCTATTATTGCAATTCCGTCTTCAATTTCTACCTCTATTTCTATCTCTTCATCAGTATCTTCTACTTCTTCTTCATCAGTAACTACTTCAATTTCAACAGTATCTGATATTCCAACTGATTCATCTAAATCTGGTTCTTCAGGTTCTTCTTGCGCAAATGAAAAACCTGAAAATGAGAGTGGACTAGTAATTAATGCTAAAATCATTACTGAGATAAAGAAAACATTAGATTGAATCTTCACAGTAAAAATCTTGATTGGTGGTATTTAGTGATTACGTATAATTGATAGTTATTCAGTATCGGATTGTTTATTTAAGATCATCAAAGGGTTAATTCAGAGTATACAATCTAATTCTAGAATTTAGTAAAGACAAAGAATTTAGAATAAAACAATTTCATACTAAAGTAGTGAAACTAGAAACTATCAATTTAGCTGATAATCTTCAAATTTGCAGAATCCTGAATGGGATGTGGCAAGTCGCTGGGACTCATGGTCAGATTGACAAGACAAATGCAATCAAGTCTATGATAGATTATCACAATAAAGGATTTACAACATGGGATTTAGCAGATATTTACGGACCAGCAGAATCCTATATTGGAGAATTTAGAAAAAATTTAAACTCAGAACAGATTGTAGATTCACAAGCACTAACAAAGTTTGTTCCAAATCCAGGTCCAATGTCAAATAGTATTGTAGAGCATTACATTGACCAGTCTTTGAAAAAAATGAACACAGACACTTTAGATTTAGTACAATTTCACTGGTGGGATTACAATAATCCTAGCTATTTGGATGCAATGAAACATTTGTTTTCCCTTAAAGAAAAACAAAAGATCAAACATGTTGGACTGACAAACTTTGATACAGAAAGAGTCAAGATAATTACTGAAAATGGATTTACACCAATATCAAATCAAGTACAATACTCCATACTAGACCAAAGAGCAGAAAAACTTATGGTACCATTTTGCCAAAAACATGAAATCAAAATATTAGCATATGGAGTACTGCTTGGAGGATTTTTCTCTGAAAAATATCTTAGAGTAGATGAACCAACCAGAGCAGGCCTTGATACTGCAAGCCTTCAAAAATATTACAACATGATTCAAGAATGGGGAGGATGGGAGTTATTCCAAGAATTACTAGTTACATTAGAAACCATTTCAAAAAAACATGATTGCAGCATTGCAAATGTTGCTACAAGATTCATTCTAGATAGACCAGCAGTTGCAGGAGCAATTATTGGTGCAAGACTAGGAATTTCAGAGCACATTAAAGATAATTTTAAAGCATTTGATGTAAAACTAGACTTGGATGATCTCTCTACAATATCATCTATTACATCAAAGGCAAACAATCTCTTTGAGATAATTGGGGATTGTGGTGGAGAGTATAGATAATCAAAAATCATGCAACAGTTAAAGTATTTTTCATTACATCAAATGCGCCTGCAATAGTATGAACTTCTGCAACAGTGTTTTTTACATTGAATTTTTTCAATTCATCTGCAGTAAATGGTCCAATAGACACTACAGATAGTTTTTCAAGATTATCAAGCAAGGTATCTGAATCATAGTCTTTGGACATTATATCAAAGAATCCACAAACTGAAGACACGCTAGTGAAAATTACACCATCCACTTTACCTTGAGAGAATAGTTTACGGAATTCATTCCATTGAGTAGTATCTCTAAATGTACATACGTCATACAAATGAATCTCCAAAACATCAATTCCAATCTTGTTTAGCAATTCTTTCAAAAATGGAGTGGATGCTCCGCTACGTGGAATAATTGCCTTTTTTCCAACTGCATGAATTGTGGTAAATTCCTCACCAACACCAACTGAAGAATAGGTAGTAGGTTGATGGTTTGCTTTGATTCCTTCATTCTCAAGTGCAGTAGTAGTCTTTGGTCCAACTGACATTACAGTAGTATTTGCAACTGCTAATTGTAATTGCTCAAACTTTCCAACCTGTTTTGCAGTATCAAATAGTAGTTTGACTGCCTTGGAACTCATAAAAACAGAATAGTCGGGATTATATTTTTCAATGGATTCCAAGAATTCGTCAACAATCTTTTCACCTTTACTTACAAGTTCTATAGTTGGTAATGAGATTGGCTTTGCGTTATTTTTTTCTGCAAGTGCAATAAATTCAGTGGCATCATCCTTTGAGCGAGTAATTGCTATAGTTTTTCCATCAAGCATTATTTCCACCCAATAGTATCTGACAGATCAACGACTTTGCCAATAATTATGTTGGTAGGAGGAGTAATTTTGTTTTCTTTGACTTTTTTTGCAATGTTTGTCACAGTTCCTTTAATCATTTTTTGTTGCGGTGTAGTTCCATTTTGAATTACTGCCACTGGAGTATTTTTATTCATTCCACCAGAAATGAGTTGTTTACATATAATATCAATTCTAGACAATCCCATCATTATCACAATAGTATCTACAGATTTTCCAAGTCTCTTCCATTTGACAATCTCTTTTTTCTTTTCAGGATCTTCATGTCCAGTTACAAACACTACTGAAGAGGAGTATTTTCTATGAGTTAGAGGAATTCCAGCATAAGTTGCTGAACCAATTCCAGAAGTAATTCCTGGAACTATTTCATATTTTACTTTATTTTCTTTGAGAAACTCTGCTTCTTCCCCACCGCGACCAAAGATTATTGGATCACCACCCTTTAGTCTAACTACATTTTTTTTAGATTTAGCATATTTTACCATTAAATCATTAGTTGTAATTTGATGAGTTGTGTCATCTCCTACTGCTCGTCCAACATAGATTTTTTCTACTTTTTTTGGAATCATATTGATAATTTTTTTGCTCACCAATCTATCATACAAAACAACATCTGCTTTTTGGAGAAGTTCAACTGCTCGCAATGTAATTAATTTGCTATCTCCAGGACCTGCTCCAACAAGATACACTTTTCCCGTCATGTCTTATTCCATTCCTCCACTTTTTCTCTCCAATTAAATGCAAGTTCATTTACGCCTTTCTCACGAAGTTCTTCTCCAGCACTTTTACCAATGGATTTAGGATCTTTTTTGTTTCCGGTTTTATTTACTTGTAATGATTTTTTCCCATCCACAGAAAATACAGTTACAGTCAATGTCATTTCAGAACCATTTGATTTTGCATACGCACCAACTGGAAATCTACATCCAGAATCAACAAAGTCAGACAAAGCACGTTCTGCTTCAATTTCCAATCTAGAATCAACATCCTCAATTTTTTTAAGCATAGATATTGTTTGAGAATCATCTGTTCTTGCAACTATTGCAATTGCACCCTGACCAGGTGATGGAGAAAAATCATCTATTGATAATGGAGAGAACTTTACATCAACTCCTAATCTAGAGATTCCTGCTTGAGCAAGTATGACTGCATCATAGTTTTCTCCGAATACTTTTTTAATTCTAGTTTCAATATTACCACGAATTGGTTTAACTGTAACATCAGATCTCTTTCGAATCACTTGTACAGCACGACGAAGTGAGCTTGTTCCAATTACGGCTCCTGGTTTGATGTTCTCAAGTGTAGAGCCATCTGAAGAAATGAAGACATCATTTACTACTTCTCTTTTGGGAATACAAGCCAAAGTAAGACTACTATCTATTTCTGAAGGAACATCTTTGAGACTATGCACAGCAAAATCAACTTCTTTTTGTGCAACTGCTCTATCAATCTCTTTTTCAAAAATTCCTTTCTGATCTATTGTAAATAATGGTCTACTGTCAGTGTCTCCTTTTGTTATGATAGTTTTAATTTCATATTCTGAATCAGGATTCACTTTTTTTAGTTCTTTAATTACCCAGTTTGTCTGTGCAACAGACAATTGACTTCCTCGTGCACCTATTATGTACTTCAATTTTTCACCGACTTTAATGCATCATGATATGCATCAAGTGTTTTGTTTAGATCATTTTCAGTATGGCTATCAGATAGAAAAACAACTTCAAACTGAGAAGGTGCAATGAATATTCCTTTTTTCAATAAGGTTTTGAACATCTTTTGGAATTTTTTTGCATTTGCATTTTTTGATGTTTTATAGTCAACAACAGGCTTGTTTGTAAAGAAAATCTGAAACATTGATGCTATGAAATTAATCTGATGAGGAATTCCCATATCCGTAGCCATATCGTCTAGTGCTGTAGTAAAGAACAGATTAAGTCTTTCAAGTTTTGAATAAAGTTTGTTTTTGATTTTGTTGATTGTCTTAATGGAACTAATTGCAGCACTAACAGAAATAGGATTCCCAGCAAAAGTACTTGCTTGGTAGACTTTACCTCCTGGAGATAGTAAATCCATAATCTCTTTTCTTCCGCCAACTGCAGCAATTGTAAATCCGTTGCTTAGGGCTTTGGCAATTGTAGTTATGTCAGGTTTGATTCCAAAATGTTCCTGAGCACCACCTGGAGCTATCCTAAATCCAGTTACTACTTCATCAAAAATTAACGGAATATTGTTTTCTTTAGTTATTTTTCTCAGATCGTAAAGAAAGTTCTTTTCAGGTAAGATCAAACCCATGTTAGCTAGGATTGGTTCAACAATAACTCCTGCAATGTCTTTGTTTTTCCTAATTGTTTTTTTGAAATCTTCAATGTCATTATACTGAACAACTAGAGTATTTTTTGAAACTTCTTCAAGTATACCATCAGAAACTGAAATTCCATTGTGTGCAGAACCAGAACCAGCTTTTACCAAGACAGAGTCATGTGCACCATGATAGCATCCTTCAAATTTTATGATTTTTTTCTTTTTTGTAAATCCACGAGTTAATCTAATTGCAGTCATTGTAGCTTCACCACCAGTGTTTACCAATCTTACTTTGTCAATGGATGGAAAATTTCCAATAATTAGTTTTGATAATTCTATTTCAGATTCAGTTGGAGTACAATAAAGAGTTCCTTTCAAAAGTTGGTTTGAAACAGAGTTGATGATCTCTTTTCTTCTATGTCCCAAAAGTAATGCACCATAACCATTGCAAAAATCTATGTAACGATTATTGTCTTCATCCCAAATGTATGCACCATTGGATTTTTTTGTAAAGAATGGGTATGGTTCAAAATATCTAACAGGGCTATTAACGCCTGAGGGAATTACTTTTTTTGCATCGTTAAATAATTTTTTGGATTTGGACATCAGACTACTTGACTTTTTGTCATTATTATTCGTAATACCCAAAACAAACTATTTCATCATAGTTAAACACTAGAATTAGAGACTAAGTTCTTGTAAAATTTTTTTCTGTAAATTAAAGCAACGATAGCAGACCCAATGAAAGGTGCAGTCAGATATAACCACAAGTCATCTAATGTTCCGCTTAGCAGTGCAGGCGCAATAGAGCGAATTGGGTTCATTGAAGCACCAGAAATGGGTGATAGAAAAAACACATCAAGAGCAATGATTCCCGATATAATGGTACTAATTATTGCCATTGGTAATTTCTTTTTACTCACTACAATTAAGATACCACCCATCAAAAATATAGTGGCCAAAATTTCAACACCATAGAAGAATGGAATGGAATATTGATAGTTAGGGAAATTTAGTCCAAGATTACCATAATTTCCAACAACTTGTTTTACAAATAAACTTCCTAAAATACCGCCAATGGCTTGTGCAACAAAGTACAAAGGAATTTTTTTAGCTTCTATATATCCAGAAATAAAAAAGCCAATTGTTATAGCCGGGTTAAAGTGTGCCATAGAGTATTTCCCAAAAACAAAAATCATTATGGATATTCCAACAAAGTGCACTAGTGCATTGCCTATTGGGCCCAAGATTTGGCCAAATCTTCCATCATAAACAACAGATACTGTTGCTGCGATTACTAAACCAAAAGTTCCAATCAACTCTACAATAAAAATTTGTAAATTTGAATATGTCATTAGTTACATTTGAAAATCAAACAAACAGATAAATCAAATAGGTAAATCCAATTCCAAGTCCAGCACTACCAGGAATAGTAATAATCCATGCAAAAACGATTTGTCTGCCTACCTTCCAACGTACAGCACGTTTTCTTCGTGCAGCACCAGCACCCATGATAGTACCAGTAATAGCATGAGTTGTACTAGCAGGAATGCCAAGAACAGCAAAAACTGCCAGCATCATTCCCCCTGCAGTTTCTGCTGCAAATCCTTGATATGGTTTGAGTTTTGTAATTTTTACACCAAGTGTTTTAATGACTTTGTATCCACCAAAGAATGTACCCAATCCCATTGCAGTTGCGGCTGCAAAGATTACCCATAGAGGCATTTCAAGTTCAGGGATCATTCCAGCTGCAAATAAAATTAGAACGATAATTCCCATAGTTTTTTGTCCATCATTTGCTCCATGAGTTAGAGCAAACCAAGCTGAAGAGATTATTTGCAATCTACCAAAAGTTCTGTTTACTACTGCGGGTCTACGATTAGCAAATATAGTAATTATTAATCCGGTCAGTAAGAGACCAAAAATTAGTCCACCTACGGGAGCAATTACAATTCCTGCAAAAATTTTACTCAGACCGCCAAAAACTAATGTTTCAAACCCCAACCCTGCAATACCTGCACCCATTATTCCACCAACTAATGAATGACTGTTAGAAATTGGCAACCCAAAATATGTGCATAATACACTCCAGCTGATTGCACCTGCCAAGCCACCAATAATCATATAAACTGTAATGTCATCTGGATTCACAATTCCTTTTGCAATAGTTGTAGCAACTGCTACGCCAAAAATAAAAGGCCCTATAAAATTTGCAATTGCAGACATAGTTACTGCATGAATTGGTTTTAGAACACGTGTTCCAATAACTGTAGCAATAGAATTTGCTGAATCATTAAATCCATTTACAAAATCAAAGATTAATGCAACAATTATTGCTGCTATTGCTATTTCAATCATAGAACCATCTTAAGTATATTTCAGAACAATATCTTCAATGACATCTGCAACATCTACACATCTGTCTGATGCAGTCTCCATTGTTTCATAGATATCTTTTAGTTTAATGATTTTGATTGCATCATCGCTCTCAAATAGCTCTTTGATTGCTTCTCTATACAGATCATCGACAACATGTTCAATCTTACCAGTATTTCTACAATGTTCAATCATATCTTTAGGA
The DNA here is from genome assembly GCA_022573895.1 of Nitrososphaerota archaeon. Classification (GTDB taxonomy): domain Archaea; phylum Thermoproteota; class Nitrososphaeria; order Nitrososphaerales; family Nitrosopumilaceae; genus Nitrosopumilus. The sequence continues at coordinate 19,983 of JACZTB010000021.1, read as the reverse complement.
TTTTTGATGTGTTTGAGCTTTGAAATCATATACTCTACTTCTTTTGTTGCTTTGACTAGTTCCTGAGCCATTTGTTCACAATATGGAGGAGGAGTAGTGATTTTGTAGCTGTATATCCTTGCAGCAATACCATCCATAAAATCAATTACATCATCTATTTTTGATGCAATTCTTTGCATGTCCTCACGATCTAAGGGAGTGATGAATGTCTTGTTTAGTTCTGTAAAGATGTCACGTGTTAAAATATCTGCTTCAGTTTCAAGTTTATGGATTTTTGCCGTATGTTCAGTATTAGTGAGATCTGAGAATAAAATAACTACAGCCTCAGATGTTTCTACTGCCTTTTTTGCTAAATTATCAAGAATTGTTAAGAGTTCTTTTTCATTAGATTTTATCCAAGATAGCCACATTCCCATAATTATTCAAATGGAAATGTAGAATTAAGGTTATTGAACATAAAGTCTATTGTACTATATAGAAATGTTTGAAGGATTGGCGCATATTATATCCACAAGTTCTATGCCTAATGTTGTATTATGGGGGAAAAGTTACATGTCTGAGTTGTATTATATCACAGTATTCTATTTTGAGGTGCTTCACTTTTAACCTCAGTAAGACAGTGTTTGTTAGTGTTTTGGGAACCTATTGGCACATTAGTAGGAATTATAATTACTGGTGTTTCTGCAGTGGGATTATTCGATCCTGATATTCTTGATCCTAGAAGAAGAAAAGGTAATCTGGATTTGATAACGAAAGACTTGAAGAAAAAAAACTCATTTGGTTATCAAGATAAAATGAGAAAGAGAAGATTTTGTTTTGCTTTATTGTTTGTTGCAGGATTTACTATTGCTGTCTATTCTGCATCGTTGCATTTTCTATCAGTGTTAACCACTTTTTATTCCCCCTGATCTCAATTCCACATTCTTTGTTTCAAAAACATGTGTTATCTACGTAATAATACAACTTTTCTTCAAAAATTCTGTAGTATAATACATGTTTTGGGTTGTTATTAATAGAAATAGTTTATCCTTCACAATTTAACAGCAAATCATTTTGTGAGTCAGTTGTAGAATAGCATCTATCAGTACCATCACCACCATCAATAACATCAGAACCAGAATTGGAATAGATAAGATCATTGCCTGACTGGCCTTTCAGGATATCATTACCAGAATTTCCTTTAATTGTATCATCTCCGTCACCGCCAGAAATAGTATCATCACCAAAGCCACCAAATATGCAATCATTTCCTTTACCGCCGAAAATAACATCATTTCCGGCTAATCCAAAAATTAGATCATCTCCGTCTGTACCTTGAATTACATCATCTCCTTGAGTTCCCGTAATGATGTTATAATCTGAATAGGTATTTCCACAAGTCTTTACAGTAATTGTTTGCGATGTGCTAGAAGAATATCCAGTATTATCAAAGGCTATCCAAATAATTGTGGACACACCTAGAGAAAATGCGTCTGGGGCATTATTGATAATTGCTTTGATTCCACTTTCATCAGTAGCTGTAGCCTCACCATACAAAACAACAGTCAACATATCTACAGCCTCAACTTCTAATGAAGGTGGAGCAATAATTACAGGCCTTGTTTTGTCGATTGGTAGATCTTCAATAACATCAGAAATCTTAATAGAATCAACAATTACAGGTTTTTCATAAAATTCGGTTTCAAAAGATTTTATTTTGTGATTTGCAGAGTCTACAACTAGTAATTCACCGTTAATTCCAATTGCTATATCAGTGATATAATTAAATGAATTTGTATATGGTCCTAGTTGATCAAATATGTTTAGTTTTAAATCAGAATTCTGAGACAAATATAAAATTCTATCATTGGCAGAATTTACAATAAACATCTTGCCTGTAGAATCAATGGTTATTGCTTCAGGTGTAAATATGTAGTTTGAAGAATGAAATGGAAATGATTGAATTAATTCTCCGTTGGGAGAAAATTTTTCAACCTTACTATTTCCCCTATCAGTGACATATACATTTCCATCTGCATCAATGTCAATTCCAATAATAGTAAGGAATTGACCTTCTCCAAGTCCACTTGAGCCGAATGATGAGATAAATTCTCCATCAGTAGAAAATATTTGAATTCTTTGATTACCAGTATCCGCTACATATACAGTTCCATTGTTTACAGCTATTCCATTTGGAAAATAGAGTTGGCCATCATAGCTTCCTTTTTCGCCCCATTTTGTAACAAATTCTCCATCTAGTGAGAATTTCTGAATTCTATTTAGTTCGCGATCTGCAACATAAACAAAGTCATCAGATACTGCAATTCCTGATGGGTAGTGAAATTCTCCAGATTGTTTTCCACTTTTGCCCCATTCAGTAATGTACTCGCCGTTGCTTGAAAATTTCTGAACACGTTTGTTTCCCAAATCACTAACATAGATGTTACCGTCATCACCTACTGCAATAAATTGAGGATGTGAAAAATGTCCGGGGCCTGTAATTCCAAAGGAACCCCACTCAGAGATATAGTCATATTCTCCCAATCCAAAGGAACTTTGTGCAAAAGAATTAGCTAATAGTAATACTGAAAATATCATTACGGCAAGGGATAGTTTCAATAAATCATGATGACTGAATTAGAGGAACATTGTCATAGTTAGCAAATCTAACAATTTTTGTCAACTTTATGTTAAAATGGCCTGTTTACTTCACGAGTAAACACATAGCTTGCGAGACCGATCATTACAAATACAAATGCAAAGAGAACAGCAAGACTAAGTAATATTGGAATTCCACCTTCAGATACTCCTGTCATCATTTCCCTCACCAGTAAAACGGTGTATGTAACAGGGTTTAGTTTTGCAATAGTAGCAAGCCAATCTGGAAGTAATTCCAATGGGAATAATGCAGGACTTAGCATAAACAGTGGCATTCCAAGAAAATTAATCACACCCCAAAAGGTCTCTTGAGACTTTGCAGTAGCTGCAACCATTACAGATATTCCTGAGAATCCCAATGAAAACAAAATAACAATTCCCATGATTGGAACAATCATAATTGGATTTGGAAAATTAACTCCTATTGCTAAAGCAATCCCTATAATCAAACTAGCTTGCAAAGCTGAAATCAAAGAAATTGCAAACATTTTACCAAGAGCAATTGCAGAACGAGAAATTGGAGAAATCAATGCCTTGTTCATAAAACCATATCGTCTATCCCATAATGTGTTGACACCACCAAAGATACTAGTAAAAATTGCAGTAAGAATAATGACACCAGGTGTCATAAACTCAATATATTCTCCTTGAAAACCAACGGATTGAATTAGTGGTTGAGTTCCTGAAAAAGTATTTCCAATTACGATAATCCAAATTGCAGGTTGAATTAATCTAATTAAAACACCACTTCGAGATTTTTTGTATCTCTTTATCTCCCTCCAAAAAATTGTATAAGTATCATACATCAAAGTATTCATGCACGTAACCTCTTCATTTTTGCATGTTCACGTCCTTGATTGAATCCAGAATCATCATCTCGAATTTCATGTCCAGTGTAAGAGAGGAACACATCATCAAGGGTTGGTTGAGTAAGAGAGAGAGAAGTAATTTTGATGTTAAGTTTTGATGAAATTTGGAAAATTTTTGGAATTACTTCTGTTCCATTTGATGCAAAAAGAGTAAGTTTAGAACCATCTTCATTAATTTTATTTACAAATTCAATTTTTTTAAGCTCAGATAAGAAGGAATCATGGTTTTCTCCTTCTTCTAATATGATTGAAATGACTTCGTTTCCCATTGCTTTTTTCATATTTTTGGGAGAATCAATCACCTGAATCTTTCCACCATCAATTATTCCAATTCTGTCACACAGTTGATCTGCTTCTTCCATATAGTGAGTTGTTAGAAATATTGTCATATCAAACTCAACATGGATTTTTTTGATATACTTCCAAATCTTTCTACGAGTTTGAATATCCAATCCAACAGTAGGCTCGTCAAGAAATAGTACCTTTGGTCTGTGCAAAAGGCCACCTGCAATATCCAATCTCTTTCTCATGCCGCCAGAATATGTACCAACAGATTTGTCTTGTTTGTCAGAGAGTTCAATTAGATCTAAGACGTCATCTATTCTTTTGTCAATTTCGCCTTTTGGGATGTGATTAAGTTTTGCTTGCAGTAAAAGATTTTCTCTCCCGGTTAGATAATCATCAACAGTCGATTCTTGTTGAACATATCCAATATTTTGTCGGACTTGTTTTGCATTTGTTTTTACATCAAACCCAGAAATCAAAGCCTGTCCCGATGTTGGTTTTAACAATGTAGTAAGAATCATTATCATAGTACTTTTTCCAGCACCATTAGGTCCCAAGAATCCAAAGATCTCTCCGCTTTCAACTGATAAAGAAATATTATTAACAGCAATTACATCTCCAAATGACTTTGTGAGGGATTTCGTTTCTATCGAGTACAATACCTTGATCGCATTTTTCAATTATAAATTGCTAAGTATTGATTCAGTCGATCCTCATAAAAAATTTAAAGAGTAATGTGGGATTTACTTCATGAAAGGACTTTGCCATAAATGTCAGTCGTCAAATGTAGAAATAACACTTCAAGATGGAATTCCGGTTTGTGCAGTATGTACTAAAAAAACAGATTAATCAAAAAATGTTGTTTTGAAAAAAGAAGTTTCAAAGAAATTATTCAAGATTTTTGAATTCTTCTTTGGTCATTCTTAAAATGACTTTTTCTCCTATGCCCCAAATTTCTGATTTGGATAAGATCTTAGAATGCATCAAACCATAACTTATCTCAATTGATTCTAATTCATTAGTGTCAGGATGTCTGTGTAATCGTTTTACTTTACCAATTTTATGACCATCAATGTCTACAACTAGAATTCTTGTTCTGATAGGTGGCCTACTAAGAAGTAATGTTTCTTCAGAAAATTTGTCTATGTAGTCTTTTGAAAGAAAGAAGTCTTTGTTAAATCCTTGGTGGATTGTTACACCAGATACAGTAAGTGTATCTTGGTTAATGTGTATGTGTTTGACTTTACCATATTCAATTCCTTCTCGGTCTATAACTTTTTTTCCGGTAAAGGAATCTGCGGTAATTAATTTGTCAGGCATGCCTTCGAGTTTTACCGACATGAACTCAGATGTTCAGATTTGTTTATCATACCAAATATCAGAAATTCCTAGCAATGAGGTTAAATTACTTGACAGAAAAAAATTATGTATGGAGATTAAAGAAGATTTGTTCCGGCCAATTCTCACCACAAAGGGCAGAAAAACAGGAAAACAGCATTCCGTAATGCTTCTTGCAGTTAACTATAAAGAAAAAATCTATTTTTCTAGACACAAACCAGACGGAGACTGGTTCAAAAATGCTTTGACAAATCCTGAAGTAAAAATAGAATACAACAATTTTATTTTTTCAGGAAAAGCAAAATTAGTAACAGATGAAGAATTGAGTAAAAAAATTTCTCAGTTAAAATATCCTGGAGAAGAAAAAGCAAAAGAGAAGAGGGTGACAATTGAAGTCACGCTTAATTCTACATAAGCTATTTTGAACTAGATTTTGTTAGTGATTTCCATTAGTAGTAAACACTAAATTCCAGCTGTTAAAAAAGGATAGAGAGAAATGAGTTCTAAAATGATTGTTCTAATTGCAGTTGTCATTTCAGTAATAGTTACAGCAGGAATAATGTACACAATTGATTTTAATCAACAACCTCAAGTTTCACAAATACCTACACCTGAAATAATCTATGTTGATAAATCAGTATCAAAATATTTTGGAGGAACACATGATATCAAAAAAATATCATCACAAGAAGAGTTAGAGGACATTCTTAAGGCCTCAGCATTGTTTGGAGAAAATTTCTATGACAACAGAATCATCATAAGAAACATTGCAGTTGATGAAGTAGTGATGTTTGAAACTGCTACATCTGAGGGTGTACCAGTTCCTTCAGTAGTTAAAACAGAGTCTGGAGGTTTAGACTATTCAACAACAAATGTTCAAGTTGCAAATGTTGATGAGCCAGACTATCTCAAAAATGATTCAAAATATGTCTACATAGTATCTAGAAACACACTTTCAATAATTGATGCATATCCAGCAGAGTCTGCAAAATTAGTTCTCAAAATTGCACTAGATATTGAATCACAGTATATTCAAAATATGTTTCTTAATGATGATAGATTGGTGATATTTTATAATGGACAAAGTGACGATGAAATAATCCCACAGTTTGATTTCGTCCCACGTCGTTCCTACAGTCCAGTTACTCATGCACTGATAATCGATATCACAGATAAAGAAAATCCAAATATTCTCAAAGATTATTCCATTGATGGTCACTTTAGAGATGCGCGAATGATTGGAGATTATGCATACTTTGTAACTAATAGCAACATTAACTATCAGTATCCAAGACTTCCAGTGATTTTGGAGAGTTCGGTTAGAATCATGACTCCTGATGCATTTTACTTTGATAATATAGAACAGTTTTCAAACTTTAACACACTAACTGCAATTGACATATTTGGAGACACAATAAATTCAGAGACATTCCTTATGGGATTTACAGGGGCATTCTATGTCTCTGAAGACAACTTTTACTTGACTTATCAACAAAGTATGCCATTTGGATTTTACGAAAATTCATCACGAGATAGATTCTTTGATGTTGTTGTACCATTATTACCAAATGACATTCAAGATGAAATTAAAGCAATTCAAAATGATTCCTCAATGAATGCATCCACGAAGTGGATAAAAATTTCAGAATTGATGCAAAAGTCATACAATGAGATGGACAAAAATGACAAAGAAAAATTGTTTGAAAAAATTAGAGAAGCACTAAATGAATATGATGTAAAGACACAAGAAGAGACAAGAAAAACAATAATTCACAAAATATCAATTAACGAAGGTGAAATAGAATATGTTACAATGGGTTCAGTTCCAGGTAGACTGCTAAACCAATTCTCCATGGATCAAAGTGGAGACAGGTTTAGAGTTGCAACAACTACTGAATACTATACACAGTACCAAGGAACAGTTCGTGCGAATGCAGTTTATGTCTTAGATGAACAACTAAACATCGTAGGAGGATTAGACCAAATTGCACCTGATGAAAGCATTTTTTCTGCTAGATTCATCGGAGACAGACTTTACTTGGTAACATTCCAACAAATTGACCCATTCTTTGTAATTGATTTATCGACAGATACTCCAAAGATTCTAGGAGAGTTGAAAATTACAGGATTTTCAAACTATTTGCACCCATATGATGAGGAACACATTATTGGAATAGGTAGAGATGTAAAAGAGATAGAAGAAGGAAGAGTTCAACAATTAGGAATTAAAATTGCATTATTCAATGTTGCAGATGTCAAAAATCCAAAAGTTATTGATGATGTAATCATAGGAGACAGTTCTACATATTCAGAGGCATTAAACAACCACAAGGCATTCTTCTTTGATAAAACAAGAGGAGTTCTCTCAATTCCAATTAGTGGTGATGTAGAAAGCCTGAATGAAAATTCAAGTTCCAAGATGTTTGCACCGGATTACAATCGCTGGAATGGATTCTATGTATTTGATTTGGACAGTTCAGATGGGTTCAATCTCAAAGGAACCATTACCCACTCTGCAGATGACTCACGTTATTATGGAATGGGAAATGCAAGGACATTCTATATTGATGATGTCTTGTATACTGCATCAGAAAGATATCTAAAGATGAATTCCTTTAATGACCTAGAAGAGATCAATTCAATAAAACTAGAAAACACTGGAAAATTTATCGAGTATCTTGAGGAAGAGATTCTACGTTAAGTTACACCAGATGAACTATTGTTGTAATGCCTCTTCTGTCAAATTCAACATCGTTCTCAACCTCACAGACAGTTACCGTAAATGAGATAACATCGCGCCGTTTGGCATTTTCAGCATGAAGTTTCAGATGTATATCCATCATTTCAAGTTCTTCAGTAGGTAAATCAATTTCATCAAAATATGCCCCACAAGTTGATTCTATTCTAAATCTATCATCTTTAAAATGAAACCCAAGTTTCGTTTTTCTTCCTTTTCTTCCACTTGCTTTAACAATAACATCAATGATTCCAGGTTTTGTTTCAGTATAGCTAGATTTGTGATTTATAAAAACTCCAATTTCAAGGGGCTTACCGGCAGTTGATTCGGCCATCTTTTGGATTCCATCGTTCATAACAATATCAACTGCTTTGATAGATTGGGCAACCTTTGCAATCCATTCATTTGTTCTTGTAATGGTTGCACGAATTCCTTCACGTCTTCTTTTATCTTCATCCTCAGGCAATTTGTAATAATCAACCCATTCCTCATAGTTATGAGAAATATCTTCGATGAAATCAATGCAAGTTCGTCTGTATTCATCAACATTAGTAGTTCTCTCTGATTCATCATCAGTTCTGATACCGTCATAGCCTTGTGGCATTGCCATGTTCTAGCTTCAAACGTAGTTCTAAAAAAACCAATCTTGACAGAAAATTAATGATTATAAAAGGAATTTTCATGTGATATATGATGATATTTTCTGAATTGACTTCCGATCTTCAAGCTCAACTAAAAAGAGACATGGCACAAATCAGATTCCTTCTAAAGAAAAATCAAGGAATGGCTTATGCTAGAATTGTAGAAATTGGTAAAGAAGTTGGTAAAAAATACAATATCAAACTAGTAGTAAATTTTCCAAAAGAGGGAAGGATTAATGAATTTGACATGTATGGAAAAAGGGATTTAAGTTTGATTATTGATTATGAGCAAAAAAGATTTCCAATAGACAGAGAATTAATCAAACAAAAAGCAAAAGAGATGCTTGGAGACATACAAACGGAAGATGCCTACATGTATGAAGGTAAAGAAGGAGTTAGAGTCTTCACAGATAATTGGAAGATTGACATCTTGCCTCATTCACTACACATCTGGACAGAATTTAATGAAAATGTGACAGCGTTTTGTGATTGGTTAATGGAAAATGTTTACCAGATGAAAAAGAAAGAATAATTTAAGGAATTATAGGTTTTCAAGTTCTTCAAGCAAATCTTGGGCCTGATAGTTTTTTGGCTCTAATTTTAGAATTTGTTTACAACAGTCTATTGCTTTATCTTTTTGTTGCAGAGCCAAATGAACATTAGTTTTGAGTTTAAGTGTGTCAACATCTGTGTTGTCTAGTTGAACTGCTTTTTCAAAATATGGGAGTGCTTCTTTTGCATCTTCCAAAATAACATAAATGCCTCCCATCATGAACATATAATCAGGATCATCAGAGAATCTAGATTCCAAACTATTTCCAAATTCAATAGCTTCTACATATTCACCTTCGCTGATTAATTTTTTCAAACGGCGTTTTTGAAATCTAAAAATGCTTACCATTATCGCTTCATCTTCTTTTGTAAGATTTTATCAATTTGAATGTAGATAATATCAGGAAGGAATTGTCATTATTCCTTCTTTGATTAAGAATTGGATTCCTTGAACAAAGGAATTATCATCAATTGAACCATCAGCCCACCAGCCTGCATTATTTTTTATCCATGATGGAATTTCATTAGAACCAGAACTAGAACCTTGTGTGGTAGAGGGAATTCTCATTATTCCTTCTTTGATTAAGAATTGGATTCCTTGAACAAATGAATCATCATCAATTGAACCATCAGCCCACCAGCCTGCATTATTTTTTATCCATGATGGAATTTTAGGAGATGAAACAACATCACCATCTAATTCTTTAAAAAGAGGATTCTCATCGATTTCAATTTCGATGGTAGCATATCCCCCCATTTTGGCATCAGGCACTTCATATTCTGGTCCTGTACCATGTACAAATATGACATAGCGGACAAGTCCTGCTTTTTCTTCTATTGGAATAAGAACATGAACTTGACCGAATCCGTTAAACAGTTCAGTTTTTCCAAGGTCTTCGGCATGTGAACGGAGTTTGGTACCATTCTCATCCACAACCCAAATATCATAATGAAGTTGATTTATGAATTCAACATCATTATACGGGTTCATGAAGTTTATTTTCCAGTCAATATCACAACCTTCAATAGGAAATTCTGGAGAATAATTGTACTGAATTATCATGGAGTATGTGTTTGTAGAAACACGACCACCAACATAATCATAAAATTCTGTAGGGCATCCCAACAACTTTTGTTTTGGAATTGTTTCTACAACATCTTTGAAAGGATCAACCATCACATTTTCTCTATAATCTAACAAAAGGTATTGATGCATTATTGGAGCAATACCTGTGGTGATCCATGCATAAGTTAATGCTTTAACAGGAAATGGAAAATCATCTACTATCCAGATTTCATTCCAATCACCACTATACCAACCAACAACAATTGTATCAACAGTTCCTGCAGGAGTAATTATTGATTCTGTTCGTATTGGAATTAATTGAGCTCCACCAATTGCGCCTATCTTCCCCCATGCAGGAAGTTTAAACGCTTGTGGCCCGTGAATTCGATCACCTTCATTTCCAGTAGCAAAAGCACCTAACCAAGCCAAGGAAGACTTGAATGCTATAGCATAATGAAAGAGATCATCATCAAATGTTATAGGCTCAGGAGAAATTTTACCAAGACCCATTGAACCCTTGATAATCTTTTTGCCATCAATAATTACAACTTTTGCATCCCACAATGATTCAGTTTCATATGGTATAGTTCCCTTGATCCACAGTTTCAATTTAATAGGTGAACAGTCATTGAGATCTAATTCACACAAAGAATACTCAAAATAATCTCCTTGTTTGAGACCCTCACCCAAATACCACGTACCATCAACATTAACACCACCAGCTGTACCAGTACCCTGACCATAAGAAAGATTTGAAAACCCAAAACTAGAGAGAATAGTCAAAAACACAAATACGATAAGGAATCGATTCACAAAAATAATAGTAAAAATACATAGTTAAACGTTATTCAAATAAGCAAATATAGAGGAAAATTCACAGAAATTCAGAAATGTGTGAATGCCCAAAAGTTCACTTGTATGAAGTAGAATACAAAATGGATGGAATGACTGTAGTTCCAACGCACAAGAACTGTGGATTTGCACTAGATGAAAAACAAGCTGATAAGTTTCAAAAAGAATTAGTAAAATCTTGGGGCTTTGAGGAAGAAGAAGAGTAGTTTAAAAAATAAAAAATAAGATTGTAATTAACCTACAGATGCCATTGGTCCGACAGCTTCTTTACAAACGTCGGTTCCACATTTGCAATCTGCACTGCATATACAATGTCCTTGCATTGCACAATCACATGAGTAATCAGGATCGCCTGTATCTGCTTCGCAACCACATGCTTGATCTACCATGACAAACCAGTAATCCTACTTGTTTTAAAAGGTTGGTACAAAAGATGAGAAAACTACGCTCTAGAGACTGTCTCAAGTATCTGATTACAGGATTTCTGGACAAGTTCTGCTTGTTGTAGTAACAGATTAGAATCAGCTTCAATATCAAAGGCAATCTTCAAAATATGGATGAGATCTTGCCTTCTATTCAAAGTATTCTTAATTTTTATAAAATTCTCTTTGTTGAGATACCCAAAATAGAAATAACAGTCAGAAAGCATCGAGTTTTTTAAAAAGAAATCATATTTTTGCTGAATAATTAGAGAATGATTATTTTTTTCTACCAAATCAGAAAATCCAATAGTTGACTTTAGCATACGTTCAAGCAAAATTGGAGTAGCTCTCTCAATTCCAACTGTCTGAGTGACAACTGATATGTGTTCATTGATTAGGCTTTTTTTTAATTTTCGAAGCAGGTCTAGCATATGAGAAGGACTTGTTCTTTGGTGGTTTAGTGAAGATATGGCATCAGCCAAATAGTAAGAAGCACATTTTTGCCAACATGGAGCAAATACATCAGACGTTTGAATTGCTTCTTTAGTTTTTTGACAACAAAACATAGATTCAATCAAACAATTTTTTGCAAAATCAGTAAAGAGCAAAGAACGCTTTTCATTGATTTTTGACAATAGCATTTGTAAATCCCATGATTCATCATGAATTATCTGCAGTTTGTCATATTGGAGAAGTTTTGTTGATAGAGTTTCAGACAAGGATGCATGATGAATTATTACAAACTCATCTCCAAATTTGATAATTTTTTTTGGTTCTAATTTTCCATCAAAAACAACAACATCATATCCACATGAATCAAAATGAAAATCAGAAATTCTACAACCACCCAAACCAATTGGAGAATCAGATAATCCATTTTCTGCTACGAATTTTTCAATATCCATACAATTGATATCTTTGATTTTTCTATAAAGGAATCAACTTACAAAGTTTTACAAATTCATTCAAGCATTTCCTTTAAATTAAGATTGAGATTATTTTTTTTCAGGCTCCTATAGTGTAGTCCGGTTAAGCATTTTGGCTTCTCAAGCCAAAGACTCGGGTTCAAATCCCGATGGGAGCATTACACGTCTGGGGTATATGTTGGGCACTCAGATTTTGCACTATGAAATTGGTTTTGGAAAACCTATCCCTGAAGAAAAATGGCTTGTTAAATTTGCACAATCTGAAAATGATTCACGGCAAATTTATGGTGTAGTAAAAACCCCTTCAGGAGAAACATTAGAATTTACATACAGGGATGTAGGTGAAATCACTTTTGGAATGATTCTATTAGTCATAAGTGTGTCAGCGGCAGTCTTATGTGGTGGGGCATTACTAATAGGATACCTGCGTACAAAAGAATGTAAAAACATTCATGTTGACTATGGTATTGATTTTAATTGGAATCAAGGATTCAAAACTAGATGTAAAGTTACATGCTTGGATTAACTAATCTTATTTTTGAGATTTTCAGCTAATTTATCATTTTTATCTGCCATCTTGTCAACTAATTCAATAAACTGTTCATATGATAAATTTTCTTGTTTTAATTCTAATTCATAAGCATGCCAAGTCTTCCACAACAGTTTTGAAATTTTTGAAATCTGGGTTTTTGATATGCTGTTTTGATTTACATTATGCATAAAAGAATACACCCATTTTATCCCATGAGACACCATAAATTCGAATCCAATAGTATCCAATAAGTCAAGAATTATGCTAAAACAATCATTATTTTTTACAAACCTGTTACACCATATGTCTACATATTCAATCATTTCTGACAATGGTTTCCAGGTGGAATTTTTCCAGAAAACTATTTTCTCAGGATCGGTAAATACTAACAAACCCAAAATAGCTTTTTGATATTCTCCTCTATCATAGAAGTTATTTTTAATATAATCCGAGTCTAATATTTCAGAAAAATAATGTTTCCATATTGCTAATAATTTGGATTCTAATTCAGGAATTGTACCTACAGATAGTAAATTCCTAAGAAAATCCTCCATCAAAGAAGGAGTACTCTCCCAATGTTCATCAATTATTTCTTGAAAAAGTTCAATATTTTCTGCAGATTTTAAAAGATATAGTCCAAAAATCTTAAAGAAGCTGTAATTCCATTCGTAAGAATTTGTAGTCCATTTATTGTAACCATCATCCTTTTGATGTTTTGCATAGGATGCTATTGTAAAATTTAAAAAATTTAAAAAAATATTTTCTATTTTCTTTCTAGTTTTTTTGTCTTTTAAACTTGGTAAATCATATAATACATTTAACGTTGATGCATATTTCATCCAATCTGAATATTTTTGATTAAACATGTCAGGTAAATCAGTAGCATCTTTGATTGTTTTGTCAAGACATTTAATCACTAATTTATCATCAACATTCCATAATTTTTGCAAATTATAAAACAAATACTTTAAAACTTCATTATTTTTTTCAGATGCACAATTTAAAACTGCGTCATGATATTTTTTATTTTTTGGAAATTTTAATACTAAATGTGGAAGAGTTCTTGCCACACATCTATTAATTGCCATTGGGAAAATTGTCAAATCAGATTCTTCTCTATAATTCATAGCCATAACACGCTCAAAAGATCGTAAACACCAATCGTCACGATTTATTTTTTTCAAATCTTCCCATCTATGAATTATTAGTGCACAAACAAAACCTGCAAATGCATCAACTGCAAATTGTTTGTCTATTGACTCTATAGAATTGAAAAATTGTTCATTAAATTGTTCCACATATGTAATTCCATCATTAATAGAAAATCCACCCAAAACTTCATTTTTATCAAGAAGATGATATGCCCATCCTGAAAACCCGTGTAGACGATGTATGTCATCAATACGTTTTTGTTCATTTTTTTCCTCATCGGTCAATAATTTGTCAGAGTCTAGCTCAAACTGAATACTGTTATCGTTCACAATTGTTTTCTTATAATTATCTAGATTTGCATGTGTAGCCCATAATTCACAAGTTCGTGTTCGTTCTTTTAACAATGAAACATTTTGTCTTTCATGTTCATAATAAATTGGTGGTTCAGAAAAATTTTTTTCAATTTTTTGTTTCATTTCAGATTTAGTTTCTTGTTTTGATAATAGAAGTATTGGAAGAACAAAATCACTCAAATTATTTTTTCTATAATCCTGTTTTGCTAGTTCGATTAATTCTTGATAGGCGTTTTTATGACTTTGATCAAATGAAAATCCTTCTGAAAAAGATGTAATGCTAGAAACAGCATGGGTATCTTCAGAAACTCGTTTAAAGTCCATATACCAAAAAACTGGATTTGTGAGAATTGGAATAATTACATCAAAACATTTTTTGCGATATTTTAACGCGACAGAAACACAAACCCCAATAACGGCAACTGAGGTTGTTTGATCTAATACTTTTTCAAATATCTCTTTAGGATCTTTTCCATCCTCAAGTTGTTTCTCCATCCATTTTTCTAGTGCCATTAAGGCACATGTTATTTCTGCTTTACCTAGATTCAGAAATCGAAACCAACGATATACATTTTCATCACCAAATACTTCGATTGTTTTACTATTAAGATGAATAGATTGTTTGAGTGGAATTTTCCCATCTTCTGATTTTTCACGTAAACACCATGCTTTAGTAGAATGGTTGACAAGATTGTGTATCAATTCTAAACCCTCTTTTTCATGAGTCGCTAGTAATAATAGAAATGGGCCTTTGTCTGCAGTTGGAGGATTATATTCATACACTGAATTAATGCCCAGATCCATAAAATCATAAAATGAATTATTTTCTTGCTCAGGTAGTTTTTCACACATTAAGGATGTGATAACCTTTACACTGAGTTTAGGTAGAAATTTGCATATCGGAAACCACCCATATTCCCTTAAAATTACTTCTTGAAAATCATTATCTCTATCTTTCTGAATCACATGTTTAATCAAACAGGTTTTAACATCATCAGGATTACAATCAGCAGAATTCAAAATTACTTTAATCAACAATTTTCTTAATTTGTCCTTGTCTGAATAATTTAGATCAGATTTTATGTTAAACTCATCTTGGAATCTTTCTTTAAAAATGACCAAAAGCTTTGATGTGAGTTCTTTTTTTAGAGATAAGTTATCGGTATTCAAACACCAAGAATAAGATGTATTACAAAATTCCAAGAAACATGCATCATTAAGCGAATCTAATTTTTTTAATCCAAATGAAATTACTATATCCCATTGCTCAAACAGTGGAACTGTGAAATAAGATAATTTCTCTAATACTTCAGGATTATCTGAATTTTTTATCAAATTTTTAATTTTAGGATTTATTTTTACTGCTATTGTTTGCAGTGTTTGCAAAAGTTCTTTGTATAAACGTCCTTTATCTTCGAGTAAATATTTCTCTAGCAAATTTATGTTATTGGATAAAGTGTCGGACATAATTGTTGCAGATAAGCACTCGTGATGCCATACTGCAGGAAAGTTAGAGTCTGAAATTTCTTGAATTGTTTTAAACCATTGTTGAGGAGATTGATCTATTTCCAAGATTTTTCTTACATAAAGATTGAAAGGTCTTAAAAATCGACGTGATTTATTTTTTAATAAGAATTCTCTTAAAGTATGATTGTTATCTTCGATTATTGCTGTTAATGAATAATCTTCAAATACATCGTTAAAAGGGATGATTTTTGAATTTAATTTTTTAATTAATTTATCCGAAAGTAAACCCTCTAAAGACTCAGAATCAATATTTGAGCTTACAGAGAAAAGATTATGGTTTGTAATAGACTGCATACCGGCCATTTTCATTATCTTTTCACGGTTTTCTGCGTGACCTTTTCCAGATTTCATTCCTTCTGATAATCTTATGTGCTGTTCCCAAAAAGTCACATAACACCAACTTTCTGTAATTGGATTAGGAATTTCCTCTATGCGTATTTGGATTTTGTTAGCAAACATGTCCAAATACCCAGGAGTTTTAATCAAGTCACCTAGGTTCTTTTTTTTTAAAATATCTCCTAATCTGTTATGTTTTTTTTTAATATAATCAAGTTCTTGGTCGTTAAGTGTAGGAACATCAAACAAATTTTTTGTAGAAAAATTCCATTTGTTTAAAACATTTTGACGTATATTCTCTAATTCTTGATCTCTGCATGTAGCAATAATCTTCCAACAGTATTGATTATTTTTTGTACGCGAAATTATTTTTTCATTATATTTTACGACTTGTGAAAATAATTCCTTTACAATTAATCTTTTATCGTCTTTATATGAAATTTGTTCTAAACCATCAATCATAATGCATCTCAACGGAGATGAACCAATTGAAGATAAGATATCTTGAAAATTATTTTCAGTTCTTAGGATTTTTAAAAAACTATCCAGATCTTTCCCGCCCATTCTTTCAATGGAAAATGCAAGAACTTCTCCTTCTTCCCTCAATCTATTTGCCAATAATTTAAGAAGTGCCGATTTGCCAACAAATGGATTACCTGTAATGAAAAGAACATCTGCATTATCTAATTTTGTAATGATGTCATCCAACACGTCTGTTCGTGGTAATGAAATTTCTTGACCGATTTTATCCGATATGTTTTCTAACACGTTATCTGTGTGTATACGTAATTTCTTTAGATCTGCTCTAAACGAAATTGGTTCTTGAATTTTAAAATCACTTAATTTTTCTTGTAAGCTAGATAAGGAAACTGAACTTCCTAGTTTAGCAAAATCTCCTGCTAAGTTTATTATTTTATCAAACAGAGATCGAACTAATGTTTGATCATCAGTGTCTAGAATATTTTGACATTCATGCAAGCAATGAACATAGTCTCTAGATGTGTTTCCCTCAATATCAAATTCCATGATGTTTAATACTTTAACAAAATTCCAAATTTGAGCATCCGATGGAGGGTTAGTTGTTGTTTCAGTGATGATTTTTTTAAACATTGTAAGATATTGTTCTTTTTTTAATGAATGTCCCCCAGCAGATATTTGTAGGAAAAAGCTTTCATGTGTACTTGAATATCTTGCAATCTCTAAAAGAGGCAGCAAATGTTCTTTTACATCTTGAGTGAAATGAGATACAATTATTCCTAATCGATCATGAATTGGGTTAAAGGAAACATTTGTTTCATTTGAAAACATTTTCCAACATTGTTGAATAAGTTTCTTAAATTCAGGATTAGAGGTGAAGGTAATCTTATGTCTAATTTGTAATGATAATATTTTATCAATTTCGCCATCAGTGGTTACAATAATTATGTCATCTAACAAATTACCAGTGAATCTTTGTTGGAATTTTACTTCTTTAGTAACTCCATTAATTCCACGAGCAATTGTTCCATGTAGTAATGAGATGAGATATGATGAGCTAACTAGCGATTCATATCTATACCCTCCACCACCAGTTGAATATGGACTAGAAATTGGTTCTTCAGACATGTTGGAATAATGTGGAGTTTTCTATTAAACTCTAGGCTATTATCTGCTGGTTGAATAATTTTAGTTTGGAAAATATATTGGAATGTATCTTTACTGGTTTATTTAGTTGATTTTTTTGTTTTAAGTAATAAAATGTTCTTTTAGATATTCCAACCCCCAATGCTTTCTCCAAAGTAAGATTCGCAATTATTTCACGTAATTTCTTTTGATAATTCACATACTGTATGGTATCTTTTGCACTAACTCCAAAAATCTCTGATTTCTCTAATTCGTTTGATTCCTTGCCGATATATCGAATGGAATTCTTGTTGATGGTAAGATATCTTCGCTTCAATACTCCTGAATCACCCTCAAGTTTTGACTCTTTGTGCTCAATATAGCTACCCAAAACTGCTTCTAGGCTCTTCCAATAGTCTTGAGGCTCTAAAGAATCATCATTAGGGTATTTCTTTCCTGTCTTGTAGTCCATAAACTCCATGTATGGTATCTCATCTAATCTGTTCATTTCTGATAAAAACGGAATTATTGGCTCTTTTGTTATGGGATCTTTTTTACATGCAGTTCCAACCGTGGCAAAATTATATGGTCTTATCCTTTTAGAGTATGATCTTTTCTTGTTTATTCCATCAAATCTTGTCAACATCGGATAATTTGTAATTGATATCTGAGATATTGCGCGTTTATTTTTGTACTTTGATAGAATTTCTTTTCTTCTTTCTGGATGATAATGAATAGTGATAATATCTTTCCATATTTGTTTTCCATCAATTCCTTTGAGATGTCCCAATCCATGCAACGAATATTTGTAAATTGTAATCTTTTCTGTTATGTCATCATAGTCATACAACACATATCGCTTGGATGAAATTGCAATGCACAATACATTATCTAAAACTTTTTTTGTTTTCTTGTCATTTTCTACTTTGAACATCTCCACATCTTGATTGTATGGATTAAGAGGTTTGAAGAATTTCTGAACTAGGTTAACATGTTTTGGAGAGATAAACACACTGTCAGTATCACAATATGCAACGTATCCATTATTTTCTTGAACCAAACTTTCAGCAGTAGCTAGTATCAGTCTTGCACATGCGGTAAGAAAGACAGACATTATAGGATTAAAAAACATTCCAGATTTCTCTGTCTTGTTCACCATACAATCAAAGGACTCTAACCCGTGTACTGTGATATTCTGATTCTTTTTGTGTCTGGGATCCATCTGAATAAAGATTCCATATGATGTTGCATTTGCAATAATTTTTAGATTATTCTGATTAGTTTCTGACTGTTTGTCATTTAATTTCTTTTTGATTCGAATTCTTTCCTCAATTATTTTCTTAATAAAATCCTCTCCCTTTTTTACAGTGATTCCCTTGAGAACTTCAATATCTTGCAGTCCTTCTTGAACTCCTTGAGGAGAAAATGTAATTGCCTCTTGAATTATCGGAGTTTTTCCAGAGGCTAGTTTTGATGCCATCAGATCAGGTAGTGTGTACCAGATTGCAGTGCCATCGATAGATTTGAGATGATTAATGCCAATGTTAGTCGCGTTTTTGTTGCCATAGTCTGATCTCACAGGCAGAATATCATTATTCGGGACAATCTTACAAATTGTAGTAAGGTGGTGCCATGTTTTTTTATTGTGTATATCATCCAATGTGATATCATTGAGAAAATCCTGAGTTTCATGGGTTGTATTGCTGTGAATGATTTTCTTTGAAATCAAAAACTTGTACAAATCAAGTAAGACAAAAAGAGTTGGATACATGCTTGTAAAATCAACATAACTTACAGGCGTTGAGACTTTTCTTATCATTACTTCAGTTTTACCACCATAATATGTCATCATGATGTGACCAAGAATTTCTTTTGGAAAATTTGGATTTTGTTTAAAAAATGGCTTTATTCCAATTTTCTCAAGATATCCTTTTCCAATTGACGCAGGTGAGAACAGTTTATTTTCAGATTTGTCTAGACAGTAATTGTCATATCTTTTCATCTCATGTCTATACAAATCATATGTTGCCAATGTATCATTAATGTTATATCCAATATACTCATCAGAAATAATTCCATGTTTCTTTGCATCTAGTTTTTTCATAGCACATTCGAGTTTCTCTAATGCACTTTCTAGACTATGTGATTCATTTGTT
>JACZTB010000056.1 GCA_022573895.1 Nitrososphaerota archaeon | reverse complement strand
ACAAGATTGATGGAGAGATTCCAAAAGAAGGAGAGACAGTATCATGTATGGTTGATGTAGTTAGAAGATCAAACATTACAAAGAACCATACCAGTACACACATTCTAAATTCATCAGCTAGAGGAGTATTGGGTTCATGGGTTTGGCAACACTCTGCATTCAAAGATGTTGATCATGCTAGACTAGACATTACTCACCATTCATCACTAACTGAGAAAGAAGTAGCAGATATTGAAAGAGTTGCAAATGAGATTGTTGCAAAAGATATGTCAGTAACCATTGAGAATTATGATAGAGGAACTGCAGAGCAGAAATATGGATTTAAAATATATCAGGGAGGAGTAGTTCCAGTCAAATCAGTTAGAATTGTATCAATCGAGGACTTTGATGTGGAAGCTTGTGGTGGAACTCATGTCAAAAAAACAAAAGAGATTGAACTAATCAAAATTACTAGAACAAAACGAATTCAAGATGGAGTGGTACGAATTGAATTTGTTTCAGGACCAACTGCTAAACAATATGTTGAAGAACAAAAAATTAAACAAACAGAATTATCTGAAGAATCAATACAAAAAGAGATCATAGACAAACAGAGAGAAGAAGGAAAAGAGAAATCTAGAGAAAAAATTCCCATACTATTAGAACAAGTTGCATCACTTACTAGTACAACAACAATTGATGAGATTGAAATGACTATACAGAACTCTATGAAGATATGTTTTACAGCTAGTAATCAATACGATGAATTCTTTCACACAAACTTTGGCAAAAAGCTAGTGAAAAATAATCCAAATTCAGTTTATGTTGGAATCTTTGATGATGGACCAACTATTCGAATAATGGCATATTGTGGAGAAGAGGCCTCAAAGAGCAAAAATGCCGGAGAGATTGCCAAATCCGTGGCTGAGATCCTCGGTGGAGCAGGTGGTGGAGATGCTAAATTTGCTCAAGGTGGAGGAAAAGACACATCTAAAAAAGACGAGGCAATAGCCAAAGCAAAATCAATGATTTTAGGATGATATTATGGAAATTAACTGGAATGAGATTGAATCAAAGTGGAGAGAGAGATGGAATGAGACCCACGACTTTGAGACAGATCCAAATGACAAACCAAAAAAATTCATTACAGTAGCATATCCATATCCCAACTCACCACAACACATTGGACATGGAAGAACTTACACCATAGCTGACATTCATGCAAGATTTTATCGAATGAAAGGATACAATGTATTATTCCCAATGGGTTTCCATTACACTGGAACACCAATACTTGGTATGGCAAGAAGAGTAGAGTCAAATGACAAGGAAATAATTGATGGACTACGTGACATCTATCATGTTCCAGAAGAGACCATCAAGACATTTGTTGAGCCAATAAAGATTGCAGACTATTTTCATGAAGAGATAAAATCAGGAATGATAGAGATGGGTTACTCTATTGACTGGAGAAGAGAATTTACCACAATAGTTCCAGCTTACCAGAAATTTATCGAATGGCAGATTAATATTTTAAAAGAGAAGAATTTGATCATTCAAGGGAGTCATCCTGTTGGATGGTGTCCACGTGATCAGAATCCTGTATCACAACACGATACAATGGGTGATGTAGAGCCAGACTTTACTGAATATATTTTAATAAAATTCAAGTTTGATGATTACATCATTCCAACTGCAACACTACGTCCAGAAACTATCTTTGGTGTGACAAATCTTTGGGTCAATCCTGGAGTAATGTATAAAAAAATTACTGTTGATGGTGAGAAATGGATTGTATCTAAAGAATGTGCACACAAGCTAGAATTTTTGGATAAAGAGATTACGTATGATGGTGAGATAGCTGGAACTGATTTGATTGGAAAACAAGTAACCATTCCACACAACAATAAATCAATTCTAATGCTGGAAGCTAGTTTTGTAGAGTCAGCTATTGGAACTGGTCTTGTAATGTCAGTTCCAGCTCATGCTCCATTTGACTATCAGGCATTAGTTGATTTTAAGAAAGATCAGCCTCTAGGCTCGGAATATCAGCTAATCAAGCCTATCTCAATCATATCTACTGATGGATATGGAGATTTTTCAGCAAAAGATGCCTGTGAGAAATTTAAGATAAAAAACCAAGATGACCCCAAGCTGGAAGAAGCTACAGATGAGGTTTATGGAAAAGAGTTCTATGGTGGAGTTCTCAAAGATAATTGCGAGCAGTTTGCAGGAAAAAAAGTTTCAGAAGCTAAAGATGTAATTAAAGAATGGTTAGAGGAGAAGAAATATTCAGATATCTTACTAGAATTAACACATGCTCCTGTAAAGTGTCGTTGTGGAGCAGAATGTGTTGTTAAAGTTTTGACAAACCAATGGTTTCTGAATTATGGAGATAAAGAATGGAAAGATAAAGCTACAAAGTGTTTTAATTCAATGAGTATTCTGCCAAATGAGATAGTTGATGAGTTTCATTATGTAGTTGGTTGGCTTCATGAGCGAGCATGTGCAAGACAACATGGTATGGGAACTAAACTACCGTGGGACAAGGACTGGATTGTTGAGAGTTTGTCTGATTCTGTAATCTATATGGCATACTATACCATATCTAGATTTGTTAATGATGGAACCATTACAGCTGAGAATCTATCAAAGGAGTTCTTTGATTATGTCTTTTTGGGTAAAGGATCAGCTGACAAAGTATCTGGAATTGATTCTGATACAGTAGAGAAGATTAGAAAAGAGTTTGCATACTTTTATCCAGTTGATGCAAGACATTCTGGTCGAGATTTAGTTCCAAATCACTTGACATTTTTTGTCTTTAATCATGTTGCTATATTTCCTGAAGATAATTGGCCGCAACAAATTGTTGTTAATGGTTCTGTACTAATGGATGGTAAAAAGATGTCAAAGAGTATGGGAAATATTATTCCATTGCGACAAGCGATTAAAGATTATGGTGCAGATCCAATTAGATTAGCAATTATCATCTCAGCTGAGCTGTTACAAGATGCTGACTTTAATTTAGAATCAGTTGGTGGAATTAAGAATAAGCTAGTATCAATTCTTGAGGAATGCTCGAGGCTAAAACCAGGCTCAATTAGCAGTTCTGAGGCTGAAGACAGATGGATTGCAAGTAGATTGCAGAATCTTATTGCAAATGTTACTGGTTCTGTAGAGAAGATGAGGCTACGTGAGGCACTCCATGAGATATTATTCGCATTTGAGGGTGATTTGTCTTGGTATCTCAAACGTGCTAAAGCCAAAGGTAGAAGTGATTATGATGGAATACTCTATCAAATTCACAGTACTAGAGTAGCAATGCTATCGCCATTTGCACCACACATAGCTGAAGAGATGTGGGAGAAGCTTGGAAATTCAGAGATGGTCTCAAAGTCTAGCTGGCCTTCAGTAGATACTGGAAGAATAGATGCTAAAGCTATCCAAGCTGAAGACTTGTTAAAGTCAATCATTAATGATATTGGAAATATTCTCAAAGTTACAAAGATTACTCCAAAGAAGATTACTATCTATACAGCTGATTCATTCAAGTGTACAGCTTATCATGCTATTTTGGAGCAAGTGATGAATGAGCAGACTAACATGGGAGTAATAATGAAAGAGTTGATAAATAATCCAGAAACAGCTGACATTAAAAAGAATCCTGACTTTGTTCAAAAAACTATCAAGGATATTTTATCAGAACCAACTGAAATCAGAAAGACAAAGCTAGAAACTAAAGATTTTGATGAGAAACAGTTTGTGTCAGAAGAGCTATCATCAATTGCAAAGCAAGACTTTGGTGTTGAAGTATCTGTATTTGCTGAAGATGATTCCAACATCTATGATCCTAAAGGAAAAGCTAGACATGCAAGACCATTCAAGCCAGCAATACTAATTGAATAGTAACAATAACTATGCAGAACTAACATTTTCACATCGACCTAACTAGTAAAACAACTTGTCTCTAGAAAAGTTCCACTCGGATGGGATTTGCCCACTATCATGGGTATAATTTTAGACGCAGATAGGTTTCATGATTAAAAAAATAAAAAAAGTTAAAATTTTTGTTCCAATCCAGGTTTTAGCTCCAATGCACTAGGTCCAGAGATTGTAACTATTGGATCATCGTTTTTCAAAAATTCAATGAATCTTATCAAATTTCCATTCTTTTGTCCTATAATGCAAGAACACTCTACGGTATCACTGAGTAAATCCACCATACCAAAGACTAGTTGACTAGAACTCTCTCTAGCCAAATTTGTTCTAGTGGATTTTCTCATGGATGCCAATAGTGTTTTAAGAGCATTTTTGTTGTTGATATCTTTGTGCGCTGCCCGTAGTATTTCTGACAAATCATTTTTCTGTTCTTGCAGGGACGAAATCCGAAATTCTAAGGATTTTACGGTATATTCCAGTCCAGGCAAGGATTTTACCATTTCATCTACCACATAATCATACCACGCATCTTTTTCTCCAGCAGATAGATTTCTTAAAGGAATTTCTATAGATTCTGCTGAAAACAGAATTTCAACTCCATCAGTTTCTAGAATTGTATTTGCTATGGAAAATTGTTTTTCCGTATGAAAATATACGCATTGTTGTTCCATGATAGCAGCTAGTTATGCTAAAAAGATATTTTAACTTGACGGTATTTTTGCATCAAAAAAAAGATGATGATAGTATTTCAACTTTAGGGTACATTAAATCAAAAATTCCGAAGCATTATTTCCTTCTTGAGTATTTGTAATCCATCTGTTTCATTTTATTTTTTCAATTTCAATAAAATTTTATTTTTCTATTGATTATATTCTATCTTCAACATTTATTACAAAGTATGTTATATTACAAACAAGAATTTTATTTTTGTAAAACTTGAGGAATTTTTTGTATGCAAAGTAATGTTTTGATTACAAAATTACCTGTAAGGAAATATTTTTATTTTTCGAACACAAATAGTATACAGCAGTGATAGTAAATTATTCTAATGATTATGATGTCGAGTGTCAACTAGATACTTGCAAAACCTATCCCGTAATAACAGATCATGAAAGAGGAGAGATGATTTGCGGGGGTTGCGGTATTCTTCTAGTGCAAAACATGTCTAATTCATCAAATGAAAACAATGGCTACACGCTAGAAAGTTTTACAAAGTTAGCAAGAACAGGTCCTGCAACATCACTTGCAATTTTTGATCAAGGATTATCAACTATGATTGGCAGAGATAAAGATTGTACTGGAAAAGCATTATCTGGTAAAACAAAATATGAATTCAAGAGACTCCGAATGTGGGATCTGAGAAGTAAATCAAAAAATACTGCAAAGTTAAGCAGGGCATTTACTTTACTGCATGGAATGAAGACAAAATTAGGAATTCCAAATAATGTTGTAGAAAATGCTGCCTATATTTACAGAAAAGCAGTTGATGCAAAACTAACTAGGGGAAGAACCATGGCATCACTAATCTCAGCCTCTTTGTATGCAGCATGCAGAGAACACAACATTCCAAGAACACTAGATGATATTGCAAGTGCTGGAAATACTGAAAGAAAGGCACTTTCGCGAGATTTAAGAACAATAATCAGAAAACTCGAATTGAATCTAAAACCACACGATACTGCTATGTTTATAGCAAAAATTTCAAACAACATGAACCTAAAAGAAAAGACCAAACGAGATGCATTTGAGATACTAAAACTCTGTGAAAAAGAAGAGATAACTGCTGGGAAACACCCTGTTGCGCAAGCAGTTGCGTCATTGTATATTTCATGTATAATGAATGGTAAAAAAATTAGTCAAAAGAAATTTGCAATAGAATCTGGAATAAGTGATGTCACTATAAGAAACAGAGTAGTATTAATTAATAAAACACTAAAGATATTTAAAAAAAATTGAAAAAATATAGATTATTTTATTTTAAAATAAAATAATTCCACAATCGTAACACTCTTTGCATATCCATTTCGGAGCTGCAGAATTTGCGACATATTCATCAAAAGAATCTGTAAGACTAACTTTTTTTGCTTTGATTAATTTTGTTGTAGAATCCATTCCTCTATAATTTACATCAAAGAAAAATCCTGACTTTGTTCAAAAGACTATCAAGGATATTTTATCAGAGCCAACTGAAATCAGAAAGACAAAGATGGAGGTTAAGGAATTTGATGAGAAACAGTTTGTGTCAGATGAGCTATTATCAATTGCAAAGCAAGACTTTGGTGTTGAAGTATCTGTATTTGCTGAAGATGATGATAATATCTATGATCCTAAAGGAAAAGCTAGACATGCAAGGCCATTCAAGCCAGCAATACTAATTGAATAGATATTCTCATTTTTTTCTCAATTTGATGGTAAGCAGCACGATCAGAACGGAAGAAATTCTAAATAAAGAATATTAAATCATAGTAAAGCGCAATTATCTAAAATGACACAAGGTGTATCAAAATAGGCACAAAAAATGAGACATTAAAGAGAAAAGAAAAAGTCTATACTTTTCTTGTAATTGGAATGCCTCAATCTGAAATGGCCAAAAAACTACATGTATCAAGATCAACTATTGCAAGAGACATCTCTGAGCTTCGTCATGAAGCAGGTAATTGGATGGAAGGTATTACAAAAGATTATGGATATATGCTAGAATTAAAAACAGAATTAGACAGATTACAAGATGTAATGTATAATTTAATAAAATTGAGAGATAAAGAAACAAAACCATCAGTAATCATTCAGATAGACAAAGCGATTGCAAGTATTTCTGAAAAAAGATTTGATCTTTATACTACGACTCCTATGGCTGAATCATTTAAGAAATTTGTAAAGGAGAAAATAGAGAATAGTAAAAAACCTAACAGCAATAACAGATACTTTCTACCAGTCTATTATCCAGAAATGATAGAAGAACTTGACAGACAAGATGAAAGAAAAGAGAAAGAGCTAAAAGAGCGTTTAGAATCTAAAGGTATCAAATACACTCCAGTAGAAGATAGATAGAAAGGATTCTGTTTACTTTGTTTTGATTCAAAGTGTCTTATCTTTTTTCTATAAAATTGTTAATAGTAACTTTAGATGATTATGTTTATGACTATTAGTTTGATAGAGAGTTTATTGAAAAACCATAAAAAAACAAGTTGCGCAATTACTAACTCTCAGTAAGAGTCAATCTGCTTCTAAAACTTCTTCAGATTAATTAATTAGTTATGGCACTTAAAGAAAGAATTGGTACTGTTGTCAGCGACAAAATGGATAAAACAGTTGTTGTTGCTGTTATTAACAGATATCCACATCCCACTTATAAAAAAATTGT
>JACZTB010000020.1 GCA_022573895.1 Nitrososphaerota archaeon | reverse complement strand
TCAACTAATTCTCTCACAGCAGTATAAAGTGAGCGTGTAGGATTACTGAAACCAGCTAAATCACGATTACTATAAAAGAATTCACTAGGAGATATTTGATTAAATTTTTCTTTGATAGAAGACATCTCAATCTTCCCACAATTTCATTTTTTCATATTTTTCTTTTCTATTTGCAGCTTCTAATTTACTATACACTGTACCATGCAAACTTCCACTTGAGATTGAGGATATCGCATCAACAGCTAATCGTAATTTACTTGAATCTCCAATAATTGAAACAGTTCTTCCGTAAACTGAGATATGAGTACTGCTAAGATTTTCCATATTTCGTCTTGCTCTACCACCTTCTCCAATAATTCTCCCTTTTATCCTTTCAACATTTGCATTCGACTTTCCTGCAAACTCTCTAAGATCTATAACGTGCAATGTATTTTCACCCTCTAACAAAGTCAAAGCATTTTCAGGCGAAAAACCTCTACCAATTGCTGTAACAATTTCAATTGCTTTGAATGGTTGAATTTTTTCAACATTTCCTTGAGACTTTATTAAAACTTCTCCGGTATCACCATCAATATCTAAGGAGACAAAACATAATTTTTCAATTTTTAATTTTGCGTTTCCTGATTTTCCAATCAAAACAGCTATTCTGTCATTTGGAATACGAATTAGTTTTTCAAAGCTCATTTTACAATGTCCTCAAATATGATTTTTGGTTCTTCAACAGAAATTCCTCTTTTATTGAAGAATCTATTTATGTTATAAATATCTCTTTTAAGAAATCCTAGAGCATTAGGATGTCTAAGATCAACTGCAGAACCTAAATCAAAAACTACTAAACCATTTGCTGTTTTGAAAATATTGTATTCTGAGTAATCACTATGAACCAGCTTTGCTTTATGATAAAGATCTTTGATGATTAAAATTGCTTGTTTATAGTCATCTTCATCTACCTCTGAATATAACAAAGATTTTTCAGGAGCACCATCTTGACCCACAAAATCCATTGCAAGTACATTATTTGAAACATTTAGTGGTTGAGGAACAGGAATTCCTGCAGCATAACACTGAGATAAGTTACGAAATTCCTTTCTTGCCCATAGATAAACTAGATTCTTTGTACCTTTTTTTAGACGTGTGAATCGAGGATCACCTAGAATATACTGCTCACGTTTTTTAAAATTAGAAGTAGTCACTAAATAAATTTTCAAAGCAACACTAACATCATGTTCATCAACACCCCAAAAAACAACTGATTCCTTTCCAGCACTTATAGGTCCATTAACATATGCAATGATATGATCTTTGATCATCTTATAAAGAGTCATGACAGTGAGTTTATCTAAAACTTCATTGATAACTTTTCTTTTTTTGAAACCATCTTCCAAATGCTTTCGTCTAGATTTTGATGCTAGTTTGTTATCTATCTTAGATTCTAATTTTCTGCTTATATCATCAGACATCAAAGAATTTTACTCCTACTAGATAAAATGGATTTCTTTTGGAATTAAAAATAAAATCATATTATACTCTATATTTTAAAAACAATTAGAAAAGGAATACCAGAAATTATTTTAATTCCATTTTTGGAACCAATTCCAAGTTGTATTGCCAAAGAAACTATTTCTTTTCCGACTATGTTAATAATTGAAGAATTTTTTAGTAATAATTTTGCTTCTACTTTTTCAACTAATTTTTCTCCATAATAGCTTTTACTGATATTCATGTTTAACTTATCTTGAATAATATTTTTTCCTAGTAATTTAGAATCACAGATATTAAGCGTTATGTTTTTTTGATAACTAGAAACTTTTAGTGAGAATTGCATTATGCATACTTACCTTTTAGAGCAGATTTTGCACCACAAGCTTCACATATTAAAAATGAGATGCGATTTTCTTTTAGAACTTTTGTGTCAGGACTTTTGCATGTACGACATTCAAGATAATCTTTTACATAAATTTGGAATAATCTGGTAAAGTCATCAGGAGCTCGTCTTCCAACAAACATTGCTTTGTCTCCTAATCTTTCAGCAGGAACTGCAAATTCTTTTGAGAGGTATTGAAGAACTTTATCTGGGTCTCTTCGTAAAATTTTTGGGAATTCTGAAAAATTACGCAAGAAAGTTTTTTGGCCTTCCCACATTACATCTACAACAGGAAGTTCGAATCTGGCAGAAGATTCTTTTTTGGTATCACCTAATTTATCCTGAATACGTTTGAGTAGACTTTCATATTCTGCTTTGGTCACAAAAAATCGTACATACTAGACTCTATATGGGTTTTGAAAAAGAGAAATCGTGTGGATTACTATGGGTTATTCTTCCGGCATTTTTCCTATACGGAAAACTTTAGTTCCACATTCAGGACATGTACCTTTTACGGCAGGGCGTCCGTTCTTTAGTTTAGTTTCCTCAGGATCTTTAATGTCCCTTTTAGCTCTGCATTTTACACAATATGCTGTAACCATTCTAAAATTTGTCAAACTTGGTGGTATTTAGGAGGAGGCTGTGAAAATTATTTAACTATAGATTATATGTGCATAAATTTTTTTAGGCATCAAAAAGTAATAATTTTCAAAAATTTTAATAAATGTAAGTCTTTTTTTGAAAATTTTGTTTAGAAATATACAATAAGAGTTTTTTTTCTAATATTTATTTAATAAGTGATGATTTTTTGGAGATTACCAATTATAAACTCCTTAATTGTTAAGTTACAAATGGCATCAAAAAAGGGAGTTTTAGTCACTGTCACAATATTAGCAGCAATCACGGGTGCAAGTTTTCTAATATGGATAGTTCCACAAGATAATGAAACAACATTTGTAATATCGGATTATGGAAACTATCTTAATGGAGTAAAAAATATCCATGAAGTTTTACAAGAATCTATAGATATTGAATATCAAAATTTACGGAGTGGGAAAATATCTCCAAGAGAATATATCACAATTACTGAAGTTACATCGTCACAAGTAACTGCTCAAATAAGTGAATTTGTGACATCAAAACCGCCTGAAGAATGGCTAGCAAGTTACATTAGTTACATGGACGCAATGAAAAAATTCAATTCCCATATTGGAGAAACCAAAGTTTTGGCCAATATGATTGAAAAAGGAAGTTCAGAAGCAGAAATGGTTGAAACTTTAGAAAAAATAGAATCATTAAAAGCAGAATCTTTGGAATATGTCAAAATTTCTAATGAATCAAAGCCTAACTAGTCTCAAAACCGAATTTTACTAATGATAGTTGTTGGAAATCGTTAAAAAGCAATTTTGTTATAAAAATTAGAATGTCTCAACGGTCTAAAAAAGTGGAAAAAGATGTTAATGCATCCACTGCTAACAAATTACTTGTAATATGTATTGATAGAGACAATGATGTTGGAGAAAAAGCAGGAATCGTTACACCCGTAATAGGTAGAAATGCATGTATTGAAGCAGCGCAAAGATTAGCTTTAGAAGATCCTGAAGATGCGGATTCAAATTCAATTTTTGCAGCAATCAAAACATATGAGGATTTGATTAGTAAAGGATACAAAGTTGAAGTAGTAACTGTTGCAGGAGTAAAGAATAGAGGAATCCATGCTGATGAAAAAATTCTTGCTGAGACAAGAATGGTTTTAGAAAAGTTTTCTGCAAATGGTGCAGTTATTGTTTCTGATGGTGAAGATGATGAAAGTGTTATTCCAGTAATTCAAAATGTTCTACCAGTTGTCTCGGTACAACGTGTTGTAATGAAGGTAAATAGGAGTGTAGAGTATTCTTATGCAGTTTTTGGAAGATATCTAAAAATGATTGCTTATGATTCAAGATATTCAAAATTCTTTTTAGGTGTCCCAGGAATTCTTTTGTTAATTGGTGGAATTGCAACAGTGTTTGATTTTACTGCAGAAATATTTGCTGTTCTTGTAAGTATTTTGGGGGGAGCATTTTTGATTAGGGCATTTGACATTGATAGAGCATGGTCAAATTGGTCAAAACCAACTCCGATGGGTTTTATTAGAATTTTTACAATGGTTACAGGAATATTACTAATTCTTTCTTCAGTACCAGCTGGAATTAGCGCAGTTGATTCTGAGTTAATTGTAGATGATGTAGAAGTAATAACATTGATTACAGATAAGGTAATAATTGGTCAATTTGTTGCAGGGGCATTACCAATTTTATGGATTGGAATAGGTGCAATAGTAGCTGGAACATTACTTAGTAATTGGATTGGAGGAGTTCC
Organism: Nitrososphaerota archaeon; assembly: GCA_022573895.1. Lineage (GTDB taxonomy): Archaea > Thermoproteota > Nitrososphaeria > Nitrososphaerales > Nitrosopumilaceae > Nitrosopumilus. The sequence goes on along the minus strand of JACZTB010000020.1, from coordinate 26,889 downwards.
AAGACAAATAAGTGATATTCTAAGAATTATTGTTCTAGTATCACTTTATCCCACTATAGTACAGTTTACCAACATATTGATTTACGATGAAAGTTCATTTACTTTGATTCCACCTCTGTTAGGAGGACTAGCTGCAACTTTGGTTTCAGCTACAATTCTCTTTAAGAAATATAGAAAACACAAAGATCAAGAGCTGGTTTCAGACTAAATTCAGCCATAAATCCATCATAAAAATAAATTTCAGAAAAACACTGATATCATCAATTATGCATTAATCATCAAAGGCGATAAGGTATTAGCAAGATAATAGAAGTGATTTTTCAGTTAACAGGTATCTACAAGATTTACGGAAAAAGACTAGAAAATGAAATTCGAAATGGAGACATTCCAAATCATGTTGCTTTAATTTTAGATGGAAATAGAAGATGGGCTAAAATGCACCTGGCTATACCAAAAACAGGTCATTGGAAAGGAGCTGATACAGTAGAAAACCTTCTTGATTGGTGTGAAGAATTTGATATAAAAATTGTCACATTATACGCACTTTCGGCAGAGAATTTAGATAGAAAGGATGAGGAATTAGAACAAATCTTTGAATTAATTCGTATGAGACTAGAGAAATTATACAATGATCCTAGAATACACAGATGTAAAATGAGAGTTAAAGGTATTGGAAGAATTGAACTGCTACCAGATTCTATTAAAGAAGTTTTAAAACGATTAGATGATGCTACGAAAAATTATGACGAACATTTTCTAAATATTGCGTTAGCATATGGAGGACAATATGAGTTAGTAGATGCAGTTAAGAAAATAGCAGAAAAAATCAAAGATGGTTCGCTGAAGATAGATGATATTAACAAAAAAGAGATTGAAACAAATCTTTACACGTCACACTTGCCACAATCATCACCAGATATGATTTTACGAACGTCAGGAGAAAAGAGATTAAGTGGATTTCTTATGTGGCAAAGTGCATATAGTGAATTGGTCTTTATGGATATTTTTTGGCCAGAATTTAGAAAAATTGATTTAATGAGAGCAATTAGAACTTTTCAAAAAAGAAAAAGAAGGTTAGGAAAATGATAGAAGAAACTTCAGCTGGAATAATATTATTTAGAAAAGAGGATTCAAAAATTTTATTTTTACTTTTACATTATCCTTCTGGACATTGGGATTTTATTAAAGGAAAAATGGAAGAAGGAGAATCAACTCATGAAACTGCAATTAGAGAAGCTAAAGAAGAAACTGGAATTACAGACATTACATTTTTAGAAAATTTTGAAGAATGGATTAAATATGATTTTCAATATCAGGGAGAATTAGTTCACAAGAAGGTGGTATTTTTCTTGGCTGAAACAAAAACTAAAGAAGTTATGATTTCACATGAACATCTTAATTATACTTGGATGGATTATTATACATCCATGGAAAAAACTACATTTGATAATGCAAAAACTGTGTTAACAAGGGCACAAATGCTACTTACCAAGACTCTGTAGGTGTAATTTCTTTGCTACACTTACAGGATTTTTGGCATTGAGAATGGTTCTGCCAACAATTAGATAATCAGTTCCGGCGGATATTACTTCATTTGCACTTCCACCCTGAGTACCAATACCTGGAGAGAATATGCTTAGGTTTTTTCCTGCTTTTTTAGCACAATATCGGATAATTTTTGGAAAAGTTGCTCCTACTATAATACCATCAACTTTGGCAGTTAGAGCCCAATTCAGAAATAATTGGTATAGTTGCTGTTTTTTTCCCATTCTTATTTCCATATCATAAAACAATTTAGCTTCTGGTGCGCTCATATGACATAAAGTAATGACACCTTTGTCATGTTTATGAGCAGATATTACAAGATTTTTAAGACTGTCAAGACCCATTATCGGATTTGCAATAACTGCATCAAATTCTAAATTCCAAAGATTCTCTGTTGTTACTAGATTAGTGTTTCCAATATCATTGAGTTTAATGTCTGCAATTGTTTGCAAACCATATCTATGGGCTGTTTTGTTAATTTTGAGAATTTCTTTACCGCTAAGTGGAAGAAGTAAATGAAAATTTAGTTTAATGGCGCAAAGAAAAGGATGTAATTGTTTGATATTTTCAATAGTTTTTGCTTCTAAATTTTTAACTGAGAGATCATAATCATTTGCAAGAATTACTTTTCCGCTTGTTTTAGAAGATTTTGAAAGTCTAGTTTTGAAGGTGACCATAATCAACTAATGGATGTGTGTCTTTTAATTTTATTATTTTGATATATGAATAACCATGTTCTGATGGATTTTCTACAAAAATTGGTTCAGAGTCATTAGTTGACGAAAATTTCATGAAAGGCTTTTGTGGATCGCTATCTAAAACTACATGACAAAAGTAAGATATTCCTTCTTCACTGAAATTCATGAAAACTCCTATAAGCCATTTGTCATTGCGTGGAAACAGAAATAGTGGAAAAGGTATTTCTTCAAAACCCCAACTAAGTTTTGCTAGACTAGAAATATCTTCTAATTCAATTGGTTGATACCTGTCAAAAGTTCCGTTACCTGGTCTCAATGTTTTTGGAAGAGATTTAATTCGAATAATAGGAGAATAGAGTCTGCTCGCATCAGAAGTGGTATTAACAATTTCGGATTTTTCTTTTCCTCCTTTTAATCCATAACAAAGATAATGACCGACATGTTCTAAAGGAGTGTAATATACAATTGGCTTTTCTTTAAGGACATCCATTTGAACAGATAAAATTTTCTTTCCTTCATAATCATGTAAAAAAGATACACGTGGTGCACGTTCAAGTGCACAAACAAGCCTAGAGAATTCCAAAGTTGAATTTACTTGAATGTAACGTGGTAATTTATCATCAGAAGAATTTTGTAATTTGTCCACAAAGATTTTCTATACATTATCAAATTAAACTTATCCAAAACTTTGGAGCCTAGTTTCTTCTATCAATAACATCATTGGTATCGGGACCAGTTCCAATGATTGTTACAGGCGTGTTTAATTCATCTTCAATATTTTTTATGAATACTTTTGCATCTTTAGATAAAACATCAAATGAATTTTTACCAGCACAATCTGGAAAAAGAACATCTAATTTTGTTATAGAGATTTGTGTTGCACTATTAAGCATGATTGCACGCTTAGCTAAATTAAAATCAAAATCAGCAGCACGTCTCTGACGGCCAGTCACAGTACCAAATTCTGACCATCCTTTTTTTTCGGCCTCTTCAAGTGAGAGTTCGTTTTCAAGAGGACCAGTTCCAACACGCGTAACATATGATTTGAAAACAACAATTACCTCATCAACTCTAGTGGGACCAAGACCAACATCAGCACATATTCCAGATGCAGTAACATCTTTTGAGGTCACAAATGGGTATGTTCCATGCCATAAGGAAAGAAAAGTCCCTTGTGTGCCCTCCACCAGTACATTCTCATTTGCAGAAAGTGCAGAATTTATCTCCTGTGGGACATCTGTAATAAGTGAAGATAAAGAGTCAATGTCTTTTGCTAATTTTAAAACTCTCATAGCTCTATCGGCATTAGCAGGACCAGTACCAGAACCAGTACTTCCAATTTTTTCTTTTAATTCACCTTTAGAATCTTGCGCTAGATGAGTTTCTTCAATAATCCCACAGTGTTTATCAATAAATGAGCGTCCTGATGTGTTAAAATCTTGAATTTCTTTTTTTAGAATATCTGGATTGATTACGACTCCAGGACCAATCATTAATTTAGCATTTTTATTAAGAAATCCACTTGGAAGCATTCTAACTTTGTATACTTTATCATCAGCTCTAATTGTATGACCAGCGTTTGGGCCAGCACCACCACGTACTATAATTTTTGGATTGTCTTTAATTGCCAAATATGAGATGATCTTTCCCTTCCCTTCGTCTCCAAAAAATCCGCCAACAACTACGGTTGATGTCATGCTGTTGAGATTCAATTTAGTTTATTTAAGCTAAAGTATTTACGCATGATTTTATATCCAACAGTAATTCTTTGAGATTTGTGGTGGAAGAAAATTTTGCTGGAAATATCATAATTAACTTGGCCAGTCTCCCAGACTTTCTAAGAAATCCAATTTTGAAAAAAAGAATGATAGAGTTTTTTTCATTGTCTGAAGAAGAAAAAAAAGAGATAATTAACAATGCATTAGAAGCAGGACCTACTATTCCATTTCCAAACTTTTCCAAGCTTTTCAAATCATGGCTTAAAATTTTAACAACTCTCTCAGAAGAACAAAGAGAAGGACTATTTTCAGCATATATTATTGAAGTATCACAATCGCCACAAAAATTGATCACTTTTCATTTAGATGGAATTCTAGAAATATTTTTATCATTAGAGAACAATGAAAAAGAAATTCTTTCTAATACGATTAAAAAGATCATAAACAATTTAGATGAAGAGAGAAAAAGAAAGATTCTGTTAGTAATACCAGATAATGCTAAAAAACAATTAAAGTTTTAGGTACCTGTAGGTTCATCAGGTTTTCTATTATCCTCATTTGTGTAATCTATTATTTCTCCTTCAGAAGACAATACGCCTACAAAGATCTTTTCATGTTTTTTTAATAATTTTCTATGATCAGACATGGACATATCAAGTTTCATTTCATTCATTACCATCACTTGATATTCTTTCCATTCAGCCCAACATTTGTTGCAAGTAGGGTACTTCTCAGCAACAATTCCAAGTTGTTCATTTTCAGGAATAGAATTCTTACATTTGGTACAAGTACGACTCATGAGAATTAACAATAATGAACTCCTTTTATCTTTTATTAAATATAAAGCAATAATAATTAATAAAGATAAAATTCTTCATGAAGATAAAATGTCCAAAATGTAAAGAAGATGCTGAATTGGCAATGGATTTTTCTCTTGTAAAATGTGGTTCTTGTGATTTTGAAATGAGTTATGGAGAATATGTGAAATTCATAGCGCACAATGATTCAAAATATTCAGATATTCTTGGAGATTATACAGGTAGTACAGAAGGCCAATCTTCAGGTTCATTGGATGAATGGGATTAACAATATAGTGAAATCATTCATCAGATTAAAATAATTAGTTTAACAAGTTTCTAAATATCATTGGAATTTTTATTAGAAAACATACTTAACCTAATAGGATTTTTAGTAGGACTCGCTATAGGTGTAATGTCATTTATTGGATTTAGAAACACAGGAAGTCCTACACTATTTAGATTAACAATTGCATTTTTTTCAATAAGTTTAGGATTTTTTGTGATATGGGTTGGATACATGGCAGAAGACCTTGTAATAAAATCAGGAAACATAGAGAAATGGATTCAAACTTTGGGAATCGCAATTCAAACAGTAGGGTACTTTTTCATTGCATTTTCACATAGCATAAAATCATTTTCTCCAAAATCTAGATATTTTAGATCAATTGGAATTTTTCCATTATTCCTAATTTCTTCTGTTCAGTTAGAACATATCTTTAGATCAATTTCGTTCATTTTGTTGGCATATGGTGCTATTGAAACAATGTTATCGTACTTTGACAATAGAAAAAAAGGTACTATTTCAGTTGCTATTGGATTAGCACTCTTAGCATTAGGAGAATTTTTAGGGTGGTATTCATTTTTGTTTCCAGAATCAATCCTATATTATGTATCAATGATTATCAAAATTGCAGGATTGATTGCATTATTCATTCCAGTAAGCAAAATACCCTTAACTAAGATAAAATTTGATGAAGGATTAGAATAATTTTAACGTAGGCTCAAAATTTGGAGTAATTAAAAATTTGTCAATTTCTTTTATCTTTTTAGTATATTGGAAAATATCATTGTCCTCTCATAGAAATTTGATGTAATATTTTATAGAGAAAATGGCTGAATATAGAACTCATATGAAAATTATTGGGGACATTTTAGTAACAACTCGAGATGATCTACAAGATGAAAATGGGGCATCAGTTACTTATCTGATTAGAAAGGCAAATATTTCTCATTCTAGAATTTCAAGAATCCTGAAAACACTAGTATCACAAGGACTCTTAGAACAAGTTGACTTAAAAGGCTCAAACAAATATAAAATTAGTCAATCAGGTAGAGAATTTCTTCAAGCATATTATACATTTACAAACTTTGCAGATAGTTTTGGATTAAGTATCTAGTCTTCAATTTCATCAGATTCATCATCAAAATCATCTTCAAAATCTGTGTCCTCATAATCAGAAGAAGGTTTAGACATATTTTACAATAAAAATTTACCGCTGTTAAAAACTTATTCAAAAGTAAATAGTAATTAAACAAAAAAGAACAGAATAGATATTGAGAGTAAATTGTGATAAAGAAGGAATTGAAAAAGCATCTCAAATTATTAATCAAGGAGGAATTGCCGTTTTTCCAACAGATACAGTATATGGAATAGGATGTAATCCATACAACAAAGATTCAGTGAAAAAAATTTATGAAATTAAATCCAGAGACATTTCAAAATCATTTCCAGTTTTAGTATATTCAAAAGATATTGCAGAAAGGATTGTTTTTTTCGATAAATTTGCTGAAAAAATTGTAGAAAGATTTTGGCCAGGACCATTGACAATAATTCTAAAATTAACTGATGAAAATCTAAAAAAATCATTAAATGTAACTGACAAAATTGCGATAAGAGTTCCTAATCATAAATGCACATTAGAATTATTGAAGAAATGTAATTTTTTAGTAGGTACTAGTGCAAATATTTCTGGACATTCATCATTTACAAATCCTGATGAATGTTTCAAAAATATACAAAAGTATGATATTTTTGTTGATGGAGGAATAATTACTAGTAAAGCAGAATCAACCATAATTGAAATAGAAAATGAGCAGATCAAAATTATTCGAGAAGGCTCATTAAGTCAGGAGGAGATTTTGGGATTATGAATTTGATCATTACTTGTGCCAGACACCTGGAACCTGAAACTGAGGAAGAATTAAGGGGTATTCTAGAAGAACTAGGGGACTCTAATGCAAAAGTTTCAATCACAAAAATGTCAGGAATTTTGACTGCTGAAACAAAGCTTGAACCAATTAAGGTTGTAAGAAAAATTGAAGAAATGATTCTTAATGAACCTTGGAGTATCAGATATTGTCTAAGAATAATACCAATTCAAAAAGTTATTGAAACAAAAATTGAAGAAATAGAAAAAACTGTTGCGGACATATCTAAACAAATTTCTAATGGTGAAACATACAGAATATCAATTGAAAAAAGAAATTCAAATTTATCTAGTCAAGAAATTATTTCAAAAATAGCAAGTAAAATAAAAAATAAAGTATCACTTGAATTTCCAGATAAAATTGTCTTAATTGAAATCTTAGGTGATAAAACAGGTATTTCTATATTAAAAAAAGTAGATGTACTAAGCGTTGAAAAGACTAAACGTAATATCTCAGAGTAAAATTGCTGCCTTTTCTATCAAAATATCTTCCAGAGGATTTGTTGAATAAACTGAATTAAGTTGTTTTTTTGTAATTTTAAAATATTTTTTAAGAAACAAATCATTATTTTTTGAAAATAGATTTGCTAATAACGGTAATAATTCCTTATATAATGAATTTAATAGTTTTTTATTTCCAATTGCAATTAAAATAAAATTAGTTTTTGGTTTTATTCCAGCATTAATTATTGCATCAGAAATTTGTTTTGTCAATGCAAAACGCATTAAGATATCAGTTTCAAGTTTATTTGAAAGTAAAATATTATTTTTTTTAGATTCTAGAGATAATGATAAAACTTTTTTCAAGTGATAATTATTCAAGATAAAATTACTTGATACTGCCTGAAGGTGAATTTTTGGATATTTCTTTCTTAAATTATCAAGGAACTTTACGTCAATTGTTTTTTGACTAATAATCTCAATTATTTGAATTTGTTTTTTTAAGACTTGAAAAGTTAGTTTTTTTGTAGAGCCGCCATGAATTACAGGTATAATGCTTACAAGATCATTGTTTTTAATTTTAGTGGATTTTCCCTCCATTGCAGAAGAATCAGTTCCATTTATTGCAATCAAGATATTTTCAGTATCCAGATCAGGAGTCCCAGCAGGTTTTAATTCTAACAATAAATCAAGTAATTCTTGAATGGAAATATCAGATTTATTAATATGTAATTGTTCTGTTGAAAAAGATTTTTTTGCACCACCAATAAGTTTTACAGTAATCATACTAATCTAATTTAAAATTTAGAAAATTAATGTCTTACTTATTATTCAGTTTTCTCTTCTGTAGTTTCAACTTTCTCTTTTACAGAAACTGTTTCTGCATCAGCTTTAGTTATAGTTTCTTCAGAAGCAGGGGTTGATTCAGGAGCATCTACTTGAACTTCTTTCTCTGTAGGTTCCTCAGATTGTGAAGATGCAATTTGTGCTTGTTTGGATTTTTCTTCCCGAATCTCTTTTTTGATAAATCTAGTGATATATCCCGCTATTTTGTTTTTTAGACTTTTAGAACGTACAATAGCAACTTCATCTAATATTTTTTTGTTATCTGCAAAATCTTCACCAAACTTAGATTTGTGTTTATCTAGCACCTCATATGAAATACGTTTAATTCTATCCACTTTTCGTCTAATAAATTAGGGTATTTTATATCTATATTCCAAGAAATGATTTTGAATTATTTTCTAGCAGAGATGTCATTTCATCAAACGTTTTTCCGAGAATTTTTGATGCACAAAAGATCACACTAGGAATAAAGCTAATTTGTCCAGATTTCATTTCAAAACACCTGGAAAATCTTACAGGGCCATCAGTTTCAACAAGAATTTTTGATTCATCGGTTTTAGACAGTAAAGTCTGTTTGTCATTTGCATAAATCATTACAGGTCCATATGACACAAAAAATTCCATATCCATGGCTTTTTGAAGTTGTTTTTTACTACCATCAAACCAATGAAGCAAAGCATGTTTAGTGTTGTAAGAGGTCATTATTTGAAAAATATCATCAATGCTTTTTCTTGAATGAATAGAAACTGCTTTGTTAAATTTTTCTGCAATTGATAATAATGTTTCAAAGACATGGATTTGTTTTTTAGAATCTTCATCACTGTTAACATAAGTTGGATCCAATCCTATTTCTCCTATACCAAAAAGATTTTGGTGATTCTCTTCAATCATATTAGTCATTTGTTCAAGTTCGTTATTTGCACATTCAGGATGAATTCCAATAAAGGGTAAAACTAAATTACTTTTTTTTGCTAGTTTCAAAGTTTGTAAAGAATTTTTATTATCCATTGAAACACAGCATGCTTTAATTTTTAGATACTCCATTTCCCTTAAGATAAATTGCATATCAGAAGAATAGGTAGGATCAGACAAGTGTATATGAGAATCAAAATACCATGTCATTTCTTCATCAATTCTTAAAATAGTCTGTATAAATCGATTTCTTAGTGATATTTTTTCATTCATTATCTTTTTTCGGAAAAAACTAAAATGGAATTCATGAAATCGTCAGAGCTGCCAATCACTGCCATGTCTAGAATTCTGAAGAAAGCAGGAGCATCAAGCGTAAGTGCTGAATCAGCAGTAGAATTAAGGAGAGTAATTGAAGAAATTGCAGATAGTATTGCAGAGAGTGCAGTTGATATGGCTTCTCATGCCAAAAGAAAGACAGTAAAAGGTGAGGATGTAAAGTTAGCTTCTAAACCATTTAGCAAATTCTAATCTAAAGAGTTTAATTATTCATTTTGTGTTTTTTAAAACGGTACTCTGGCAGAACGGTTATGCGTGGGCCTGCAAAGCCTATACAAGGGGGTTCGACTCCCTCGGGTACCTTATTCAACTATTACTTGTCCTTCCATCCAAGGGTGTAATGTACAATGGTAATCATAGATTCCAGTTTCATTAAAAGTAAAAGTATAGGATTCAAATGGATCTAAATATCCACTATCAAAAAGATCAGTAGGCGTATCATAAAAACCTGAAGTTACACTATGAAAGGCTGAATCTTCATTGACCCACGTTACTTGTTTTCCTTTTTCAATAACAATTAGAGATGGAACATAACAACTATCATTTACTTCGCATCCTGGACGAGAAACTTTTATAGGCATTATCACATCGCCCTTAATAATCAATTCTATTTCTTCAACATTTTCTTCAGTGAAATAATTGGAAAAAGATAAAGCTATAGTTACAAGAATTACTACTCCAATTAATCCTACAGCCGTTATTTGTTTTAGCAAATCATATCATATCCAGAACAGAGTTATTACATAGTTACCAAGTTCTCTAAATATATAACATATTAGAAAAATAGTTGTCACAAAACGGAAACGGCTTATTAGAATACATACCAGGTTTACAAACACTACTAGTACAAAAAAATTCTAGTCTACCTCTAGAAGGATTTGCAGAAAATGTTCGAGTAAGTATACACGAATATGCTGAAAATGCTAAAAGTGATGTTGAGAAAGGAAATAATTTTCTTCAATGGGTGTTAACAAGGGTTTTTGAGGCTACGGAAGATGATGCAGCAGATGCAATTGTCGACGGAGCAAACGATCTTGGAATTGATGCCTATCTTCCAGTGGATTTTTCAGATAATACAATCAGATTATTTCAATCAAAATATGGCACATCACATTCACTAGAAGCAATTGCCAAATTCAAAGAAGATGTAAAACGATTACTTACAAAAGACGTTACAAAAATGAGACCTGAACTAGCTCAACTTGTTACAAAAATTAAAGAAAAAAATCTCAAGATAAAATGTTGTTATGTTACAGATCAGAAAGTAGAATATGAGGATGAATTTGTCGAGATTATAGATGAGGTAATAATAATTCAAAAATTATGGGATAGAATTAAAAAACCTGCAGCAGGCAAAAAATCCTCAATTAAATTGGAAAGAATGCTCAAATATGAAAATACAATACTAGGAATTTTGAAGTTACGTGAACTAACCGAATTTGTAAGTAAAAATAGAGATTATGTCTTTGATTCAAATATCAGGCAATGGTTACAATTCAAAACTACAGTTAACAAAGGATTACGTGAAACATTACAAAATAATCCAGGCAAATTCTTCTATTATAATAATGGAATTACAATTGTGGTTAGTGACTTTATAGAATTAGGAGAGAATTTGATTGAGCTTCATGCTCCACAAATTGTCAATGGGGCCCAAACATCAAACTCCATTCTTGATCATTCAAAGAGAACAAAAAACATGGAAGGTTCCATGACAGTTACAATAATCAAAGCAGATGATGAACAGGAACAAAATAACATTACAAAGTATAGAAACTCTCAAAATTCAGTAAGAGGAAAAGATTTGGTTTCGCTGATGGATTTTCATAAATCGATTAAATCACAATTAAAAAATTGTGGTTACTTTTATGAAATTCAAGCAGGTTCTTTTGATACAAAAACAAAATCACAACAGTGTGAATATAATGGTGATGCAACATACAACAACTATCTTCCAGAAAACCATAAGAAAGTAATTGTTGCTAAAGATGCAATTCAATCGCTGGTTGCAGGAATTGAACAAAGACCAACTGAAGCATATAGTTCACCAGCGCAGTTTCTTCCAAGAGGAAGCAAATATGATGACATCTTCAATGATAATCTAAAAGATGATTACAGAATTTTGCTATATCCGTATCTTGTCAAAGAATTTGCAAAAAAATCATTAAAGTATGGAAAACAAGGAGGTCATAAAACAAAAAGATACGCAACGTTATTTTTTGTAGCAGTATATTTCAGAATACTCCACCTAAAAATTTTAGAATCAAAAGGAGATTTCAAGGAAGATATAAGAAAATTAGAACCTATTTTTCGTAGTTTCAAACTTAATTCCAGAATTTTAAAGCTTACAGATGTAATTGTAACTAAATTTCTTGAAGATACTGTAGTAGACGATGAAATTGAGTTGGCTAATACGAAACATAATTTCTTCTCTCAATATGTTTGGAATAATATAATGCTTCGTGTAATTGATAAGAAAATTAGACAAGAAGAAGATGAGATTCTGGCATTAAAAAAACTAACAAGCAGTTTATTTTAAATTCAAAAGGTAGAAGTCTAACCAAGTAAAAATCTTGCAGGAGGTTTACATTGGTTAGATGCCTACCTAAATTGAATACAAATATGTAATATTTAACATAATTTTTTGAGTACGATTTATTCCAGAATGTTTTTTATACTGATTAAAAAGAGGAAGAACACTTTGAGATCAAAAGATAAATGTGTAATTTGTAGTGAAAAAATACAATTTCATTACAATTCTATGGAAGAATGGGGAATAAAGGGTTCATTATGTGGAAAATGCTATTCAAAAAAACTTGGTGAATACTATCCAGGAGAACATGTCAGAGTGAACAAACATTTAGATTAATTTTATTCTGATTTTGAATATTTATTAACATTAAGACAATTCCATGTGAGAGGATCGTCTTTTACATCTTTTTCTTCTAAAAATGCAATATCAGTTATTGTTTTTTTTCTTTTTAGTAAATTTACTTGAAAACTGGAAAATTTTTTGCAATCACAATAGTTGTACAGACATACATCATCATCTCCTTCATCATGATCTCTAGCTTCATGACCACAATTACACAGAGCATTTTTTTTTACATCGCCTAGTAATTTTTTTACATATACTCCTAATCTAAGATATGCCTCTCCTCCATGTCCCTTCTTAAATCGTTCATAATTTTCAGATTTTTGTAACACTTTAAAAAAAGATAGATTAGTATCAGGTTTTTGAGAATCTGAACCCATGATAAACCAGTATTTATCACCAGTTTCTACAAATCGGATTTTAATTGATAGATCTACCCACCAATTAATAGTGTCATGCCAAAGAGAAACTGATTGTTTTCTATCTGTAAGTAAAGGAACAACATTCATTCTAAGGTCATAATATCTGTAAGCAACACCAATAAAGTCATCAAACCATGGAATATTTGATTGAGAAGGCATTGCAGAAAAATCAGGTCAGAGCATATTTATCTGATCTGAATGAATGGTAATACCCTTATATCTGAGTTTTTTACTAAATTACATATGGTTTCTTATAGAACTAGTATGCAGATTGTTGCAGATTTACTAACTGTTACTGAACAATCTGGACAAGAAGGCATCAAAACAACATCTCTTCTAACAAAGGCAAACTTATCACATTCAAGATTATCTAAATTCATTGAGAATTTGACGGGTGCAGGTCTAATTAACAAAATTGAGTTTGATGGTAGAAATACTTTCATAATTACTACAAAAGGTAGACAATACTTGGACTCTTATGTAAAATTCTCCAGTATTGCAGAATCATTCGGATTAGAGCTTTAGAATCTATTTTCTAGATCTTCTTTCAGCATTTGCTTTTTGTCGTTCTTTTCTTTCTTTGTAGGAACTGTAAAGAACAATGATGATAATTCCTGCAATGGAAATATAAAATAATCCTATATATGGTTGCTCTCGAATTTCTCCCGTAGTTGGGGATACAAAGGATATTGGTATACCTACAATCATAAAGATTAGGATAACTGTAAGATACTTGTCCACAAAATGTAAGATTTCCAAAACCATATATCTTTTTGATTTTACAAAATGACAATAGAAAAATTATGGCAAAAATGCTTGAAATACTAGGATTAGCTCTTGTGGCAATAATGACATTGGGTTTTGTGGGGGCATTCGAATCATACGGAATAAACAAAGGAACATCACTATTATTTTGGGGCTGTGCAGGAGGTGCTCTTATGATAATTATTTATAGAAAAATGAAAAGAAAACAAGAAGAAAAAGAAGATTAAAAATATTTGAGAATTTGCTATGAAGTGATCAAACATTGATCAAACGACAGATCTATAAAGGAGAATTTCACGTAAAGTATGAGGGGAGTATGACAGATCAGAGTAAACAATGGTGGGAAGGTTTAGGAAAAGAGTTAGAAATAGACATTGAAACCTTTGCTGAATAATCTCGTAATAATTTTCTAGACAATTTTAATAATTTTACAAGATAAAGCCTCGGACGGGGTACGAACCCGCGACCTAACGCTTACGAGGCGTTCGCTCTACCAGACTGAGCTACCAAGGCACGTTTGGATAAATCCATCAGAGTTAATAAAAAGCCTTTCCGAGTTGGGTTAATTGAAGAAAACAATTTCTGGAATTAGGGGAATATTTGGAAAAGATCTTAATCTAAAAGATGTATTACAATTTTGTAATAATTTTTCATCTTTAATCAAATCAAAAAAATGTGTTATTGGAAAAGACACTAGACCTTCAGGTGTTATGATGAAAGATACTGCCAGTGCTGCATTAATGAAAAATGGGATTGATATATTTAATTTAGAAACAGTGCCAACTCCTGTGGTTTTCAGAGAAGCAAGAAAGTATGGTGCTGGATTAGTAATTTCTTCATCTCACAATCCAATAAATTGGAATGGAATGAAATTCATTATTGAAGGAAGAGGCATTAATGAAGAGGAACTACCACGAATTATTGAACATCAAGAAATTTTAAAATCAAAAATTGGAACTGAAGAGGATATATCATCATCATATATTGATGAAGCAGAAAAAATCATAGGAAATATCGAAAATCAACCAGAAGTAGTAGTGGATATTGGTGGAGGTGCTGCAAAGGGCTTTGCGCCAGATTTGTTAAAAAAGATAGGATGTAAGGTTGAAGTAATAAATGAAGAACTTTCAGGATGCTCTAGAGGTCCTGATCCTACATCAGATGAATTATCTGAACTAATTTTGGCATCCAATAAAAAAGAAATTGGATTTGCATTTGACTTGGATGGAGATCGTCTAGTTGTGGTTATAAAAGGAAAGAAGCAAATTCCAGATGTAACACTAGGATTAGGTGTAGCAAAATCTCTTGAATTAGGATACAAAAAATTTGTTTTAAGTATTGATACAAGTATTTCAATTAAAAAATTCATCATGGAAAAAGGAGGTACTGTTCAAATATCAAAAGTGGGAGAAGCAAATGTCATAGATCTCATGTTAAAAACTAATGCTCAAGCAGGAGGAGAAGGAAGTAGTGGAGGTTTTATTTTACCAGAGTTCAATTACTGTAGGGAAGGAATTCTTACCAGTGGTTTAATTTCTTCTATGTTAGGAAATTCAAAATTTGATGAAATTTTAAACTACATGGAAAGTTACCATCAAATAAGAGAGAAAACTGAAGTAGATTCAAATTTTCATGACAAAGTAATTGAAAAAGTAAATTCTAAATTTTCAAAAGAATATTCAGAAATTAGCACATTAGATGGAATTAAAGGAACTATTGACGAGGATAGTTGGGTTTTAATTAGAAAATCAAACACTGAAGATCTCATAAGAGTTTCAGCAGAATCAAATGATGAAGAAAAATGTAAAAAAATTATTAAAGATACATTAGAACTAGTAAAACAAAGCTATGACCAAGTTAGATGAATCTTCAATAATTAAAATTTTTCAGAGTAAATTAGGAAATAAGAAATTTATTTCTGAAGATGTAGAAATTTTTAATTTAGGCAAAACCAAAATCGTAGTTAAAATAGATACACTTGTAGAAAGTACTGACATTCCATCTAAAATGAAATTAGCAGACGCTGCAAGAAAAAGTATTGTTGCATGTGTAAGTGATTTTGCTGCAAAAGGAATCAAACCTCAATATGGAATTATTTCTGTAAATCTGCCAAAGACCATTTCACGCTCAAAAATTAATGAGATCGCAGCAGGTTTCAGAAAAGCATGTAATGAATATGGTATTTCGATTCTGGGCGGTGATACAAATGCAGGTAAAGAAATTGTGTTCAATGTCTGTATTTTTGGAAAAACTGATAAAATAGTTAGCAGAAAAGGATCTAAAAAGGGTGATTTGATATTTGTAACAGGGCCATTTGGTTATACTTCTGCAGGATTGAATATCCTTTTTGGTAAGAGAAAGGGAAAAGAGAATTTTGTTAAAAAATCTATCAAATCAGTAGTAAAACCAAAACCAAAACTCAATTTTGGAATAAAAAATAAAAAATATTTTTCATCATCAATGGATTCTAGTGATGGGTTATCTATAACTTTAAATGAAATGTCAAAACAGAGTAAAAAAAAATTTGTCGTTAACAATATACCTTTGATGAAAGATTTGGAATATTATGCAAAATCTCAAAAATTTGATTTAAACACTTTAATTTTTCAGGGAGGAGAAGAATATGAATTTGTGTTTACAATATCTCCCAAACATAAACAAATAATTAAAAAAAATGCAATATTACTTAAAACACCAATTATCGAAATTGGGTATGTTACATCAGGTAAAGGAGTTTTTGTTCAAGAAAACAACAGTTACATTCGTTTGAAAGATTTGGGATGGAACCATTTTAGATAATTATTCTCCGTAAGAAAAATTTCGATCTACATTATTTATAATACTAAATATAGAATCAGCTGGAAGAATGGAAACACATTCTTTCATCCATTTTTCATCTAGGTACATCAATCGTTTCATATCACTCTCAAGAAGTTCATCAGGATTTGAATTAGGATAAAGTGTGTGAATTTTGTATCCTTCATTGGCAATCAGTTGACATTTTTGTTCCAAAGGTGACAAAATCATATCATTAGTTGGAGTTTGAAACTGGAATACTATTGAACCTAGTAAAGCAGTTGCAATAACAATTCCAATAACTAACAAAAGAATTGGTGCCATTAAAAGAATCCAGTTGATCACAGTATATGAATAATCATTAATTTCATGTCAAGTGTCAAATTAGGCCAAGGTTTGAAAATCAATGTTTTTTAAACCCTTTAAGATGTGATAGTCATTGTCAGAAATCGAAGCCAAAGTTGAGCAAGTATCAATAAAAGAGACTGAAACACCAGTTGAGGAAGTAAAAACAGAGGCTAAAGTAGAAATAAAATCTCAATCAGAGGTTAAAAAAGAAGGCCCTGAAAAATGGGGAATTGTCCATATTTACAGTAGTTACAATAATACAATTATTCACCTGACTGATCTTACTGGTGGAGAAACAATCGCTATCAGTTCTGGCGGAATACATGTTAATGCTGACAGATATGAATCATCACCATTTGCTGCAATGAAAGCTGCAAATGCAGTAGTTGAATCTGCAAGAAACAAAGGAATCATTGGATTCCATATCAGAGTTCGTGCAGTAGGTGGAGTTGGTTCTAGAGTACCAGGTCCAGGTGCACAAGCTGCTATTAGAGCATTAGCAAGAGGTGGATTCAAGATTGGAAGAATTGATGATGTTACACCTATTCCTCATGATACCACTAGAAAGAAAGGTGGAAAAAGAGGAAGAAGAGTTTAATCAACTTTCTTTATTCTTATATCACAACCTTTAGAATGTAAATAATCTGTCATAAATTGTACAAATTTTTGGGTTTGATCATTCCAGCTATATTTTTCCAGCATATCAGAAAATTTTTCTTCTATACCATTTTGTAAATTGGGTTTAAAGGACAATTTGAAAAATGTCCAGCCAAACTTTGATGAAGGCTCACTAAGAGCATATCCATTATAACTTCCTACAAGGGTTTCCATATGCGAAAGTGCTTTTTTAATTGATAATAAATCATCAACATAATTTTTTGTTCCAACTTCTAAAACTACATTCATTATTCATCACCATCAACAGATGAGTAATTACTAAGTTTATCACTTAAAGATACAAATTTTCCATCTTGTTCAACATGTATTTTTGTTGCCATCCTAACACTTAGTCCAACTGATCTAAATAATGTCAATAATTTTCCTCCGTCTATAATTTCATTAATCTCGCCTGTTTTAATCAATTCAGATAATTTTTCAACAATAATTTTAGTTTCGTTGGGGAATTGAGATTCTGCATTTTCTAAAACTTCTAATCCTCTAAATCCTAATTTATTAACTAATAAATCTCGAGGATTTTCAAGTGGTTTTTCTTTGGCAAGTTCTTGAGTTTTTTCAATTTCTTGTCTTGAGGAGATATTTTTTTGCATTTCAGCAAGTCGTTTTGCTTTTAATCTTTCAAGTTCAGAATCTTCTTCGCTCAACCCTTTATCACGCCTATAGGTATCAATTTAGCTACTTTTGTAGCAATTCCAAGATTGTGAGACACATTTACCACAGCATCAACATCTTTGTATGCTTGAGGAGTTTCTTCCACAACTCCATCTCTTGTTAATGCCTTGATAAATATGCCCTTCTCATTAAGAGATTTTTTTACGTCGTCTTCATTATAGTTCCTCCTAGCCTTTGATCTTGACATTGTCCTTCCAGCACCATGTGCAGTTGAACCAAAACTCAAATCCATAGAATTAGGTTGACCAAGTAAAATCCAACTTGATGTTCCCATAGAACCTGGAATAAAAACAGGTTGGCCTAAGTCACGATATCTGGATGGTATTTCATCACGATTAGCAGGAAATGCTCTTGTTGCTCCTTTTCTATGAACAACGACGTTTCGTTCTCTTCCATCAACTTTGTGTTTTTCTACTTTTGCAATGTTATGGGCAACATCATAAACTAATTTCATATCAAGATCAGATTCTGTTTGATTAAATACACGTTCAAAAGATTTCCTAGTCCAATGAGTAATCATTTGTCTATTACACCATGCAAAATTTAATGCCGCAAACATTGCTTTTCTGTAAGACTCACCTTCCTCAGAAGTGTTTGGAACACATGCAAGTTCTCTATCTGGTAAATGGATATCATATTTTTTCATTGCCTGTTCCGAAACTCTAAGATAATCACTACAGACTTGATGACCAAATCCTCTAGAGCCACAATGAATTAAAATCGTTATAGTTCCTTCTTTAATTCCCATTCTATTTGCTGCCTCTTCGTCATGAATTTCTGAAACTTTCTGTACTTCAAGAAAATGATTTCCAGAACCTAAACTTCCAAGTTGAGGAGCTCCTCTTTTTCTTGCCTTGTCAGAAACTTTGTTTGGATCAGCATTTTGAATTTGGCCATTCTCTTCACAAACATCAGAATCATTTGACGAACCATAGCCATGGTCAATAGCCCAACTAACTCCTTTTACTAAAACTTCATCAAGTTCTGAATGAGTAAGTCTGACTGCACCTTTAGAACCAACACCTGAGGGAATAGAGCTAAAAAGATCAGTAACAAGTTCTTTTAATTTTGAACGAACTATTTCTTCAGATAAATTTGAACGAAGTAATCTAACTCCACAGTTGATATCATATCCAACACCACCAGGACTAATCATTCCTTCTTCAGCATCCATGGCTGCAACACCACCAACTGGAAATCCATAACCCTCATGACCATCAGGTAAAACAATACTCTGACCAACTATCCCAGGAATAGTAGAAACATTTCGTGCCTGCATAATTGTTCTATCAGACAACATTTTTTGTAGTAATGATTCATCAGCAAATATCCTTACAGGAACTTTCATCCCAAGATTGGAATCTGGATCAATTTGATATTGATTTTCTCCAATTTTCTTCGGAGTAATAGTAGACATAAGTACTGGTAAAATTTTCTTTCAATCCAATTTAAATCATCAGAAGAATTGTAAAAAAATTTTAAATTAATTAGAACTATTTAAAAAATATGCTAAATAAAGATACAATCACACAAAAAGCAAATCAGCTACTTGCAGAATTAAGAGCAAACCCAGATTGGGCAATTGATGAAAGAAATTTCAAACAAGGTTATTTCAAAGCTTTAGAGTGGGTATTATCAGATACAGGAATTAAAAAAAATAATTTTTAGAATAATACTCTAACTTAAAATTAATGATCTAACTTATCTAGGATAAAACAAATTTTGTATTGTGGTTAGAAGGGTATTAACTAAAAAAGAAATTGTAGAACAGAAAAAACAACAGAAAATGAGAACAAGTATTTTAAGAGCTGCCCGAAGAAGTGGAAAAAGTATCAAAAAAGAAGGTAAAGTAAACAAATCTAAGGCAAAAACAAAAACTCCTAGATCACAAAAGAAAATAGCTACAGTAAGAAAATCTCGTTATTAAACAGACTATAATCTCAAAAAGATCAATCTTTTGAGGCTAGATCATATCAAAATAACTCCTTACGCACAAAATCAGAATGAAGAAGTAGATTTATTTTCTCATAAATAGAAATCAAAATGTTGGCAATTTTACCTATAGACAGCGGTCGTTATGGCACTAAAGAAATGATAGAAATTTTCAGCGAACAAAAGAAAATTAATTATCAATTAGAGATTGAAGGTGCAGCTGCTATTTCACAAAGTGAAATAGGAATTATTCCAAAAGTAGTTGGAAAAAAAATTCTCAAAGTAACATTATCAGGAAAAATTACTGCAAAAAGAATCAAACAACTTGAAGCAAAAAGTGATCACGATACTGCAGCATTGGTTGAATCATTAAATGAAAAATGTACAAAGGATGTTAGACCATGGATTCATTATGGATTAACAAGTAATGACTTGGTAGATACCAGTAATTCTATGCAAATGCGTGATACATTAAAAATAATTGAACCAAAAGTTGCAAAGCTAGCAACAATTCTAGCACAAAAAGCAGTCAAACATGGAAAAATTCCAGCTGTAGGTAGAACTCATGGACAACATGCAAGCATTATTTCATTTGGATTAAAATTTGCAAATTGGGCAGCAGAGATGGCAAAACATGTAGAAAGAATTGAAGAGATTAAGAAAAGAATTCTAATTTGTAAGACACTAGGTGTTGTAGGAACTGGTTCTTTAATGGGTGCAAAATCACTTGAGGTGCAAAAAAGAGTTGCAAAACGCCTAAAACTTTACCCAGCAGAAGTTACCACTCAGGTTGTACCAAGAGAGAGATATGCAGAATATGTGTTTGAATTAGCATTGATTGGTGCAACTTTAGAAAAAATTGCAGTGGAGATTAGAAACTTGCAAAGAACAGAGATTGGAGAAGTTGCAGAGCAATTCAAGAAGGGACAAATGGGCAGTAGTGCAGTTCCTGTTAAAAGAAATCCAATCAAAAGTGAGAGAATATCATCATTATCTAGAATGGTGCGAAGTCAAGTAGCAATTACCTTTGAAAATATTCCATTATGGCATGAACGAGATCTTTCAAATTCGGCCAATGAAAGATTTGTAATTCCAATAGTATCAATCCTAGTTGATGAAATGCTAGAAACTATGACTAGAATTATTTCAAACTTGATGGTAAATGAGAAAAGAATTGTAGAGAATCTGTACATCACAAAAGGGCAAATCTTTGCAGAATTTGTGCTAGAAGCACTAATCAAAAAAGGTGTTCCAAGATTTGTAGCATACAAAGATGTTCAAAGAGTTGCATTTATGGCAAATGATAAGGGAATGCAATACATAGATGCGATCAAAAACGATAAAGCATTTTCTTCAAGGTTAACTGATAAAGAAATTGAGTCTATATTTACACCAGAAAAACATCTTGGGGCATCACCAATAATTATTAGTAATGTAAAAAAATCAGTTCAAAAGACAATTAAAAAATTTATCTAGTTTTTTGTAATGCCTTGTGAATTTTAGAGCCATATTGTAATGCTTTTTTTCTTTTTGTACAAGAAATTTCTGGAACATTGATTTGACTAGCTAATTTTCTTATGATATGTTTACGATACAAATCTTCTGAATCATGAATTTTCTCAGACAAAGGAATGGTTTTGGCATAATCTATGAATTTTGAAGAGAGTAGAGGCTGTAAAATTTTTACTCCAAACTTTGATGCAATTAGATTAACAGCCTTCATCATTTTTAGTTCGTTATCTAGTTTAGAGATCATTACTTCATGAATTTTAGATTCGCCTTCAGAAAATGCTTCTCTGTAGGCATTGTAGCCACAAAATAATTCATCTATTCCATTTGCGGTGACTACAGTATAAAGTTCTAAGTTTTTTGCTAGTTGAGAAACATAATGAAATGCAATACAATTTTCATTCCATAATAAATTTTCAGTGTTTATTGTTTGTTGAATTTTTAATGAAATAGCAGGAAAAGTGTTTGAATCAATTTCTAGAATATGATGAGAATAGTTTAGACATTCATTGACTTGCTTTGCAAATAAAATATCATGGGATTCAGGAAAACCAATTGTCAATAATGTAACATCATAATTCATGTCTGAGCAAATTTTTGAGATTAATGTACTATCAACACCTCCAGAAAATGCAATTCCAATTGTTTTTTCTTTAACAGTCTCAGAAATGGAATTTTCAATATTAACAAGTAATTCTTTTTCTATCTGTTCCATAATATCTCACATTTCAGATTCCATAAGAACGGTGATAGATCAAACCCTTTAACTATTAATTTAGCATTCTATCTAATTCAGTATGATGAGATTATCACAAACAGACATCGATGAAGAACTAAAGAGTCTACCTGGCTGGAGTGTTGTTAATGAGAAACTTCACAAAGAATTTCAGTTTGATAGCTTTAATCAGGCATTTGGTTTCATGACCAGAGCAGCTATGGAAATTGAAAAAATGAATCACCATCCAGAATGGTTTAATATTTACAACAAAATCACCATAGAATTGACTACTCATGATGCTGGAGGCATTACAAAAAACGATGTTAACCTGGCTAAAATTCTAAATTCTTTAGCATAATTCTAAAAGACGAATTTTCAGGTATAATCATTACAGAATTTATATTATATCCAAAGTCAGATGACTTCACATGGCTTCAAGTCCTACAATTCTAGATTCAGACTTTAGATATATCGATAAAAAGGGAAATTTACTTAGAACAAGAACCGAACTAACAGTAGCACAAATGCTTACTTTTCTTGAAGAGGAATACCAGTATAATCACAAACTTACATTAAAGAACGGAAATGAGGTTACAATTGATTTCAAAACAAAGAAAGGATTGATCGAAGTAATTGATAATGATGAAGACATTGAAAAATACAAACAAATCAAAGAAGATTTTCCTCAAGACAAAGTAATGGCAATAGGACATGCAAAATATGTTGCACAAATTAAAGAGTTACAAGATATAGTATTTTATGACAAAGCACCACAGACAGGTTCTATATTTTTAGAAGATGAATCATTCTCATTTGATTATGCGCATATACTTCCATTAGTTGAAAAATGTTCCATCTTACATGGACACACGTCTTCTGTAATGGTAGAGCTTGTAGGACAGATGAAAGATAATTTACTTTTAGATTTTGGTGTAGCAAAAAAAATTATCAAAGAAGTTGTTAACATATTTGATCATAAATTTTTCATTAACAGAAAATATCTAAAGAGTGAAGATGATTCACATTATCTAATTAAATTTGATGGTCCTAAAGGTATGTTTGAATTACAAGTTCCAAAAAATACTACTTATCTTTTAGAAGGTGAAGCAACTGTAGAAAATCTTTCAACTGAAATAATCAAACTTTTAGCACCAAAAATGCCATCAAATGTAGAAGCAGTAGGGGTATACATCTATGAAGGTTACAATAAAGGATCTCATATTATTTCAAAGATTTCTAGATAGTTAAGAAATGGAACCTAAAATATCAGAAAAAGCATGGAACCCAGAATTAGAAAAAAAGATACTCAAACAGTGGGAAGATGATAAAATTTATGATTTTGTTCCACAAGAAGATAACTTTACCATAGATACACCTCCACCATACCCATCAGGAAGACCATGGCATATTGGAGCAGCAGCGCATTATTCACAAATTGATATGATTGCACGTACTGCAAGAATGGCAGGAAAAAATGTCTATTTTCCAATAGGAATTGATAGAAATGGACTTCCAGTTGAGTTGTACACTGAGAAAAAATACAAAATTAGAATGAGGGAGACAGATAGGGAAGAATTTCTGAATCTATGCAGAAATGCACTAGACGATTTAGAAGCTGAAATGATTCTCATTATGAAAAATATTGGAATCAGTGGAGATTTTTCAAACTACTACAGAACAGATTCAGAAGAATACAGATCACTTACACAATCAACATTCATTGAGTTATGGAAAAAAGGTAAAGTGTATCTAGCAAACAGACCTAACAACTACGATTGGGTTTCAGGAACAACCATTGCAGATGCAGAAATCATATACAAAGATTTACCAGCCAAACTAGTTTACATGAAATTCAAAATAAAGGATACAGATCAGCAGATAATTATTGCAAGTACAAGACCTGAGTTAGTTTGTGCATGTAAAACAATTATTGTAAATCCAAAAGATGAGAGATATACACAACATATTGGAAAGAAAGTAATCATTCCAATTACTAATGCAGAAGTTGAATTAAGAACACATCATTCTGCTCAACAAGAATTTGGTTCAGGAGCAGTAATGGTATGTAGTTATGGTGATCAAAACGACGTGACATTATTTAGGGAATTAGGATTAGAAGAGGTTGTTGCAATTGGGCTAGATGGAAAAATGACGAAAGTTGCAGGGGAATATGCAGGACTTAAACCAAAACAAGCAAGAACAAAAATCATAGAAGACTTGGAATCTAAAGGGTTTGTAGAGAAAATTGAAGACGTTATCCACAGAACACCTGTATCTGAAAGAAGTAAAATTCCCATTGAAATAATTCCTATGGAAGAGTACTATCTAAAACAAAAAGAATCAGTTGAAAAAATGAAAACTCTTGTACAGGAGATTACATTTTATCCCCCAATGCACAAAAAAATATTGATGAATTGGCTTGAATCTATCAATATAGATTGGCCAATTTCAAGGAGAAGATACTATGGTACTGAAATCCCAATTTGGTATTGTAAAAATTGCTCAGAACCATATGTTCCTGAGTCCGGAAAGTACTATAGACCATGGAAAGAAGATTGTCCAATTAGTGAATGTCCAAAATGTCAATCTACTGAATTTGTAGGAGAAGAACGAACTTTTGATACATGGATGGATTCTAGTATATCTCCACTTTTCATAAGCAAGTTTAACAAAGATGACGAGTTTTTCAAAAAAGTTTATCCTGCTTCAATTAGACCTCAGGCAAAAGACATTGTTAGAACATGGCTATACTATACACTTCTAAGATGTGAACAAATTACTGGAAAGAAACCTTGGACTGAAGCTTGGATAATGGGATATGGACTTGATGAAAAGGGTATGAAGATGAGTAAAAGTAAAGGAAATGCAATTGATCCTTTACCAGTAATTGAAAAATTAGGTGCTGACACTTTTAGATTTTGGAGTGCAAGTGAAATTAATCACGGATATGATTTTAGATGCAATGAGCAAAAAATAGAATCAACAAAAAAATTTTTAAGTAAGCTATGGAATGTGTCTAGATTTCTATCTAGTTTTCCAACAATTGAATCAGGAACACTTTGTACATCTGACAAATGGATTTTATCAGAATTAGATAACCTGATAAAAGAATGTAAGAAAGGATATGACGAATACAATTTTTTCATTCCTGCAATTGCAATTAGAGAATTTACATGGAATTTATTTGCAGCCCACTATATTGAAATGGTCAAAGCGAGAGCTTATGGGATTAATTTTTCTGATGAAGAAAGAGATGGGGCGATATTTACACTACATAAAGTATTATCAACAATTTTAAAATTATTAGCACCAATTACACCATTTATCACTGAATATCTTTGGAATACTTTGTATTCTAAAGAGAGCATTCACAAACAGAAACAAGTTAAAGCAGAAAATCTAGAAGTCCAAAGTAATATTACTAAAGAAATTACAGAATTCAATTCCAAAGTATGGAATGACAAAAAAACTCAAAATCTCTCGTTGAAGGATTCGATCAAAATTAAAATTCCTGCAAGTCTAGAACCATTTAAAAAAGATTTGAAATATATGCATAATTTAGTAGATTGAGCCTAATTATACCTGAATTAATTTTTTGATGTATTGACTAGATTGATAAAATACTTGTGTAATGAAATATCTTTAGTCAGTTCAGGATGAAATGCCGTAGCAATTACATTATCTTTTTTAACTGCAACTATTCGCTCATTAAATTTTGATAGAACTTCTATATCAGAACCAACATCTGAAACAGATGGTGCTCTAATAAAGACTCCATTAAATTTTGGAATATCAATAGAATCCATAGACACATCAGCTTCAAATGATTCTCGTTGCCGTCCAAAGGAATTTCTTTCTAATTTGATATCAAGAATATCTAAAAGAGGTTGATCAATTTTTCCAACAACACGATCATTAGCTGTATTTGATAACATAATCATGCCAGCACAAATTCCAAGTACAGGCATTCCATCTTCAATTTTTTCTTTTAAGACCTTCAATGAACCATTTACCAAAGAAAGTTGTCCAATAGTAGTACTTTCACCACCAGGTATTATCAAACCATCTAATTGAGAAATTTCTTCAGGGGTTTTTACATCAGTTACTTTTCCATCAATACCTAATTCATTAAGGGCAGATCTAGTGGATAAGAGATTTTCTTGAACATCACCTTGTATAGATAATACTCCAACATTGAGACTCATGAAGAACCACCACGTTCTTGCATACGTAATTCTAGTGTATTTACATCTAATCCTAACATAGATTGTCTTTCATCAATCATTTTTTGAGCTTCTTTAACTTTTTCAGATTCATTCCAAAAAGTAGTAGCTAAAACTATTGCTTTTGCTCTTTCTTTTGCATCATCTGCATTAAAAATTCCAGAACCAACAAAGATCCCATCACAGCCAAGAGACATCAGATATGCTGCATCAGCAGGAGTGGCTATTCCGCCAGCGGCAAAATTTACAACAGGTAATCTTCCAAGTTTTGCAGTTTGTTCAACAATATCATATGATACTTTGAATTCTCTTGCCATTCGTACTAAATCTTGATTATCTCCAGAATCATAAATTGCCTTAATTATTCTTAATTCATCATTAACTTTTTTAATATGAGTAATAGCTTCTGCAACATTTCCAGTTCCAGGTTCACCTTTTGTTCTAATCA
>JACZTB010000001.1:159629-160176 GCA_022573895.1 Nitrososphaerota archaeon | reverse complement strand
ACAGGAGAATCTGCACGGTCAGGATCTTTTTCTATTCCTTCAAGTAATTCTTTAATTTTTCTCTTAAATGCATTAGCTTTTGCAATTGGAGTTAATGTGTATTCTATTACCCCATAGTTTTTTAAATCAGAAATTATTCTTTCAGTAGACATACCTTTTCTTACTACCAAAATTGTCCTTCTTGAAAAAGTATGTCGAGATCCTAATTCCCACATGACGTTAGGACTTGTTCCAGACACGTCTGCTAAAACTACTTTTGCATTTTTTAAATTCATTAAAATATCTTTTGTAAAAGAACCATTACGAATTGTAGAACGAATACATTTGTAATCAAGTCCAGCATCCTCTATTGCAGGTCTGAAAAGCTCTTCAAAAGTTTCTGTCCACTTTTTTTCTGTTACCGTAGCTAATTTAGAAAATGGCATTATGACATAACAAATTTTTTCCTTGGACACAAAATTTTATGAAATAGTTAATTTTTAAACGATTTGTTACAATTCACTTTCTGGTTCATACTTTTCATCATCATACCATTCCACATCCTCTT